>NZ_CP119813.1 GCF_029338395.1 Halorussus caseinilyticus | reverse complement strand
ACAATCGTCGCTGTTGCGGGGGCCGTATAAATTGGCGCGTTGTGGCGAACGTTATCGCCAAGTGTCCGATAGTGGTCGATATGGCCGTGTGTGAGCAGTATCGCGTTGAGGTACTCGTCGTCAGCGAGGAGGGCGTCTAAATCAACGCCGTCTCCGGCATCGATGAGGATGCACGCAGTCGTCCCGTCGTTCGTGTGAAATCGCAAGAGGGTCGACTCATTGCCAGCGTAGACATTCGCGTTCTGGTACGAGACATCCATCTATTTACAAGTATGGTAGGACCACCCGTACTTGAAAACCCGACAAAGAGTTCCTCCACTACGAGAATACTCTGTTTCGTCCTCCGAAATAGAGACTCACCATTGAAACTCGCCGAGGTCGCGCAGAAGTAAATCTGATTGAGACCGTCGATTACGATGTGTTTTTCAACCCCCGAAAGGGTGCGGGGACAGCATTCCCTGCCCGAAAAACATGGCAACACTCCAAGCAGCAACAACGTCGAACGGTGTCACTATCACAGATGCACAGGCAGTTCAAGGACTCTGCGAATCATACTGTTTCGGAACGCTCGACTGGGAGGTTGACGACAACGACCGATTCTCGATTTGGGGCTACGACGCATTCGAGGTCTACGGACGTCGAGAAAACGGCTTGCCCGACTATGAAGCAGGACAGCGGACCCACGAATTCCTTCGAGCACTCGCAGCGTACGTCGAGGTGGGCGACGAACTCGATATTCAGACAGTCGGGTTCACCAAGTGTCGGTTCCCGGTGCTTGCCGTTCGATACGTCGTCCGGCATGGCGACGTCCTGCGAGCAGACCTTCGGACTCTTGAGCCAATTGAGGATCGAACGGTGTGACGCGTCTTACCGGAAGAAACGTGTCACTGAACCGGTCCCAGAGAGTATCAGCGGAGGGATTTCGTAGGTGACCCAAAAACTGATTCAACTTCGGCGGCAATGTCGTCGACAAGGATGTCGCGCCACGTTCAGCTTGCTGACGACCTCTACGAGCGCATCAAAGCAAATAGACAGGAGGGAGAGTCGTTTAGTGATACCATCGAGCGCCTCATCGACAACCGTTCGCTCCGTGACCTTCAGGATGTCTTCGACAATGAGCAGGTGGGTGAGATGCGGGACGCGATCAAGATACCAGAGGAAGAGGATACTGCCGAGGTCCGTGAACTCGGCAAGCGCTTCGACTAATCGGCAGCACAACTATATTATGCGGGACGATGAACACGTATGTATGGTGCATACAGACGACTCCGCGGTCGAACGCGTCAAGCTCGACCGACTGCGGTCGTATCTCGACCAACAGCGAGTCGTCTTTGCGATTCTCTTCGGTTCGCACGCACGCGGAACTGCTGGACCAGACTCAGACGTGGACATCGCACTCCGTTTCCCGGAGACGTTGGACGCTCGGGAACGATTCCGACTGCGAAACCAAATCGATCCGGACCTCCAGCAGTATGCCGAGGAGTTTGTGGACGTAAGCGATATCGAGCAACTCCCGACTGCCGTCGCACACGCCGCTCTCCAAGACGGTCTCCTGCTAACTGGCGACGAACAGGCCGTCGAGACATACTACGAGCAAATCGAGAAAGAGTACGAATCAACGGTCGACGAGCGGAAACGCCAACAGCGTGAATTCATCGACCGATTAGCAAGCGGAGACGTATAAATGGTTAACGAAGACGTGTTCGTTATCAAAATCCTACTATACTTGCTGCCTCAAGCAGACCATAGTGTGCCTCCACACTACCTTTTTAACGATAGAGTTCCCTCTACTGACCATGAGTAGTGACCGTATCGACGCCGAGAGCAAGGTCTCGGGCAACCAAGCAAACATCCCTGCCCGAATCCGGCGAGAACTCGGAATTGACGACGGTGACCAGCTACGCTGGCACATCGAAAAAGATGGCAGTATCCGCGTCCACGTCATTCAGCAACGGACAGGCACATTTAGTGACTTCGAGGGCTACGATGGAGACACAGAAACAGACGTAACTACCGACCACGACGCCTGGGGCGTCGACATCGAATAAATGCCTCGGGCCTTACTCGACACGTCGGTCCTCTTCGCAGCGACCTATCGACGAGATAACGCACACGATACTGCGCTTCCCATCCTCCGTGGCGTTGACGACGGGTCATTGCCGGAGGCAGTCATTCTCGATTACGTTCTGGCAGAGACGATGAACGCTTCACCACCCACGCCGGACACGATGCGGCCGTCGATCTTCTTGACCGAATCGAAGAGAATGCCCGCTTCCATGTCGAGTCGCTAACTACCGATGCCTTTGCGACGGGAAAAGCACTATTCAGACAGCACAGAACGCTCTCGCTCGTCGATGCGTGTATCGTCGCCTACATGCAAACAGAAGGGCTAGGGTATCTCTACGCATTCGATGATGACTTCGATGCGGCTGACGATGTCTACCGACTCGATACCGCCACAAACCCCTACGAGCCGGAATAAATCCCTCACAATCAAGCCACAAGTCACTCGCCTCGTTCATCTGTAGACAAGCCGCTTCGATAGACGAGTTAGAGCCGGTTGGTAAGTTTTTCTGCCCCTGAAGGGTACGGGGCACTCGACTTCTCAGTGCCTCACGACCACAATGACGACACCACTTGCAAGACTCAAGACGACGAATCGAGTCCGGAAACGGTTTCCAGTACGAAGCCTTCGAGTTCCGAACTCCGAGATGACGATATCTGTGTGCGGAACGGGAGCTACGCCGACCCGGAGAATCACGAGTACACCGTCCGCATCGAGGACGACCTGCCGACCGCGTGTACGTGCCCTGCAGACGCAAAATACAGCGGGGCATGTAAACACCGCGTCGCGGTCGCGCTCCGTCAACCCATTCTCGACGCCGTCCGCCACCATCAACTCCTCGCCGACGGTGGCGAGACTGTCCAGCCCCCGAACCACCCTCACGACCACGAGGAGAACTCCGAAGAACAAGCAGAGACAGACGAACCGGACTGTGACTGTGCGGACCTCTCCAGCGATTTTCCGTGCTGGAAGTGCTACCGGACCGGACGACGTGACCTCCCGAATAGCATACCTCACGTTGAGACGACCGCTCCGTTCTGCCACGTTGTATCGAAGTACAATAACAAGCAACCGATTCCGAACTCTATGACTTCCCCCGAAAACACCAACGACGACGCTTCGCTCGCACGACTAACCATCGCAGTTACGAACACTAACCTTCCAGAGGACGAAGCCGAACAGCAGGCACTCTGCGAGTCACTCGAAACGGCCGCCGGCAGCGTCCTCAACGAGACGCTCGGTGACACCACTGCAGACATCAAGGCGATACTCGGGCATACGTACACCTCGGTCAGTCCCATCTGTCCAGCCTGCGATAGCGCGCTCACACTCGACGGCATCCATCTTAGCAAAGATGCAGATGCGTACGCGGTCGCTCGATGTTCAGCCGACTGTGGCTGGACCGGTGACGGTGTGTTCAAACTCGTCGATCTCGATAGAAGCGTCGGCGATCACTACGAAAGCGAGGTCCTCACTGGAGGGATTCGGCCGGAGCGCCAGCAGTACACCGACCGCGACTGCTAGTCCGGTCGCGCTCTTTCATCCGCACCTCGAAACACGTCTCATGTAGTCTTCCGGGGTAGAGTCCCAAAAAATCGCTCTCGGTTGTTTTTTCGTCGCCTCCGACAGGAGCGGAGGCGACAACAAGTGAGCAATGTCAGAGACGGCGAATCGAATGGACTCTCACCAGAACAACGACTTGAGCCGCGAAACATCCGGCTCATCGACCCAAGCATTGCGACGATAGACGACATGGACACGCTCCGTGCCTGTGTCGCCTACGAGAACACCCACCAGAATCGTATCCAGATTCTTCGACGACTCAAGCGACGTGCAGAAGAAATTCGCTTAGAGCAAGCGTAACACCCCGTCCCTCGGAGAGTGTTTTTTCGAGCCTCAAACAGGTGGAGGCTCAAAGGACATGAGTAATCGACCTGAGATCAAGATTCAGCACCAGACCGCGTTTGGAGACGATGGCCGACTCGAAATCGTCGAAGAAAGCGTCGAGACATCTCTCGAAGATTTCGGCGCAGAGATCGACCACCGCGAGCGCGATTCCCGATTAGATCGGCCGGAAGCAGACCAGCTCGGCGTTGATGACCGCCCCGAAGTAGCGCGCTCGGCCGAGAGCGACCAGTCAACCCTGTTTGCCGATACTGCCGACGACCAACGGACGCTCACAGGTGAGGAGGCAGCCACTCGGTGTCTTTTTGAGGATTAACCAACAGTAGAGAAGGAACTACTGGTGTTGTTGGTTAATACTGGCGTCTGCGACTGGTTTTTCTGCCCCAAGGGGTGCGGGGCAATCACTCCCGTGTCTTCGAGGTGATTCGAGATGGCTCTCTCAGCACGTCCGACCAGCAGCATCGCAACCGAAATTACAGCCGCCCGGCAAGCCGATCACATAGCGTTCCTTCACCGCATTCCCTTCGCGCTTGATGCATTCCGACTCGGCTTTCTCACTGGCTTTCGCGAAGACTGTACCTACCAACAGCACCAGTACACAGACTTGGAACTACCAGTCGGGATGCTCGACAATGACTTCCGTAATCCCGACCTCGATCGATACGTCGAGCGTTTTTTCGAGTACGAACCGCAAGTCGGTGTGATCGGTGACGCCTACGACGTCAACGAGGTCAAGGAATACGTTACTGCCGCACGCGAAATCCAAGGAAGCTACCCGGATGCGGACCTCGTGATCGTTCCAAAGTGCCGTGCCGCGATTCGCACAGTCCCCGATGATCTCGTCGTCGGGTACTCCCGGGGCTACGCTGATCGACTTGCCCACGAATTCTCTGACCCCGTGGACTGGCGTGGCCGTCGCGTCCATATTCTCGGTGGGAGCCCGCCCAAGCAACTCGGCGTAATCGACCAGCTTACTCGCCCGACGCTAACGGGCGACCCACCGGCCGATATCGTCGGCCTCGACTGGAACGGTGTCCATCGCGGGGCGCAGTTCGGCGAATTCTGGACGCCCGAGGGATGGGACGACAGCGGTCGCAACGCCGATCATGTAACGGTTCGCAAGACGGTGCGCCACGGCCTCGCCCGGATTCGTGAGTTCTGGCAGACGCAGGGCATCTGGCCCGAGTCGACACCTCAAGAGGACGGTTTCCAAAATCGCGTATCAGGGTCCGTCACCGGGCGATATCGAGAGTGCGGCGTGTACCGAGTGCGGCGCAAACGTGTGGACGACCGAGCGCGGTCCCTACGTCGCAGAGTACGACACGGGGGACATCTGTGGCTACTGCAGCTACGACTGCTACTTCACCCACCGGCACCGGAATCACCTCGAAGAACTTGCTGGCGAGCAAAGCGTCTACCTCCCGCCGGCCTGACGCCACGAGTGTTTTTTGCGCCCCGAGGGGTGCGGCGCGTCCTACTTCGACGCAGTCGCCGTGAACGCAATTTACTGAAAATCATGACTACGACCAGTGACTCGTCGGTCTCGTTCGAGGAGACCGACGCCCGACGCGACGAAATGCACAGTACCATCGAAGCGTGGATCGACGACCTCGTCGACCACGTCGACGATGTACAAGCAAGTGAGGAGTTCCAGGAGTGGTTAGACGTCCAGAGTCGTTTCCACGACTATTCCCACCGAAACACGCTTCTCATCCAACTCCAGTATCCCGAAGCGACGAAGGTCGCAGGCTACAACACGTGGCGGAATGAGTTCGACCGGCATGTTCAGGAAGGCGAACAGGCCATCTGGATCTGGGCCCCAATCATCACGAAGCAGTGTCCTGAGTGCGAGAATTCGCCCAGCTATCACGAACAAAGCGACTGTGAGTACGACGAGAAATCGCCGGAAGAGTGGTCGAAAGGGCTTGTCGGCTTCAAGCCAACCGCGGTCTTCGATGTGTCTCAGACCGAAGGTGAACCGCTTCCCGAACTGGAGACCGAGGCGACTGGCGATGCTGACGACCTCGTGCCTGCACTCAAGAATGCAGCCGCTGATATCGGCGTGACAGTTCGTATCGTCAATGCTGACGAGTGGGAGCATGGCGACGCAACGGGCGTCTGCAAATATCGGAATCAACGTGACCTCCAACCAGTCGTCAAGGCGAAAGCCCGCTCGAATCACGCCGATCTCGCGGTCACGCTGATTCACGAGTACGCCCATGCACTCCTCCACTCAGACATCACCGACGAGACCGAGCGGGCGAAACGCGAGGTCGAAGCGGAGGCCGTCGCGTATATCGTTGGCCGGTATTGCGGGCTCGACACGAGTGGGTCGGCGTTCTACCTCGCTGCATGGCAGGGCGAGGATCCAGCGTCGATCCAAAATCGGCTTGGCCGGATTAGCAACACGGCAAAAGAAATTATTGAGGTGACTGATGCGTTGACCGGAGAAGCAGACGAGACTTAATCTGCTCAAGTATCTGCTTTCTCAACTTGCTCTCGGGCGACTCGGAGTCCAGTTGCGCGAACTCGTCAAGCCCATTGAGCGAGGCGTAGTTGGGGATGTCAATCTTCAGTTGAGCAGAGAGTTTCCATTTCGGCGACAAATGTGTGAGTTCGCGAAAGAAGTGCATCAACATCCTCGTCAAGGGTCCCATAGCCATAGTCAGCCTGCTGGCGGAGTTCCCCGAGGTCGTTCAGAAAGCGGCCGTCTTCGCGCGATGCATCTCCTTCACTGACGATCTCGGACCCAAACAAAGAGAGAACACCGCCATGTGTGCTAGGATCATACCCTCGGTCGTATAAGGCGGCCTGTGCGGCATGAAAGCACGCATAGTACAGCCGGTTAATTATGACCGCGTCGGAGAGCCCTGCGTCCCGTGCTCCGTCAGCATCAGAAAGCGCTTGGTGGGCCTGTCGGAGTTGATCCTCAACCGCAGCATCACTGGGAGCTTCCTCATCAGGCATAGGATCGACCCTCGCTGAGAACATTGTGAACAAACGGGTTCCCTTCGTTCCGGTGGCGCTCGAACGTAGTCTCGTCAAAAATGTGGAGTTCGACAAGCGGCCCGTGTTCGAGCATCACGTCGTAGGCGATGTCACGGAGAGAATCAGCGATAGCGTCTCGGTCTGGTGCATCCGGGAGGACGACCAGGATATCGACGTCGCTCGACCGACCCCTTGCTTCGCCACGGACAGTCGACCCGAAAACGTACAGCTCGACGAGGTCATCACCGTGCTGAGACCGTGCGCGCTCGACAAAGGCTGTGGCTGCCTCGCGGTGTGAGCCAGCAGGAAGCGCCTCGGCCGCGGCCTCACTACTCATATCTAGGGGTACGTACTCGCGCCGCATTATATTTCCCCCGTTTGGGTGGTGTTGGTTGCGGTGTCGACTACCAATTCGAGGCACTGTCGGTGGAGATGATGGGCGAGTTCGTGCGCGAATTCGTGAAGTTGCTTGAAGTCCCCGTTGAAGTGGTAGCACCCGTCGTCCGTGCCGACGAGTCCACGGTCCTGTAACCGTTTGAGAACGCGATTGACGGTGTTGCGGTAGTTGTCGCTTTGCGCGGCAATCTCGGCGACGGTTCGTGGCTGGTCCAGGTAATAGAGTACCTCGAGTGCCTTGTGCGTCAGCAACTCGGTAAACTCGATGTGGAGTGCTGGCGCACGAGATCTTGGTAGAGTTCGACCGCCCGAGCAGCCGAAGGAATGACCCTTTTTCGGGGCCATTGCGCTGCGTGTAGACTAAGCCTTTCTCGGCGAGGTCCGCGACGGCACGAGAGAGATAACTCTTGCTGTGGTCGAGATCCGTCGCAAGATCGGAGATCGTGTCGCCGCGTTCGACGGTGGCGAGGACCTCCAGCTCGATGCTCTGCAACACGGTGTAACATAATACGAAACTAGTATATGAAATGGTTTCGAGTAATGTTACAGCTGCCAGGGGTTGGCGGTCCCGAAACAGTCTTAACCAACAAAACTACGGTAGTAGCGGCCTATGTTGGTTAACACAGAGTGAGCCACCATGTCCTACAAGCCACCGACACCCCCAGCTGAACTCCCCGCCAACATCGTCGACATCCTCAATGACTCCTCGCCCGAGGCCCTTCGTCACGTCGCAAGTTATGCCGAGGAACTCGCTGAATACCGTGAGCGTGAAGAGCGTCTTGCCGAGAAAGAGGAAGAAGATAAAATCGAAGAACGGCCGGACGACCTCCCAGATGACGTCCCATCGAAGGCGACAATCACGATCAAGGAGATTAACGGCAATCGCTACTACTACTGGCAGTGGCGGGACGGGGACAAAATCCGCTCACAGTACAAAGGTCCCGTCAATCCGGACGGGTGAATTTCTAATAGATTATACGTGAAGTGAATCTCCGGACATCGTCTAAGGTAACACACTCGTGCGAGATGATAAATCCGGTTAGTGTGTTACACCCCTCGTTTCCGACGTTTCCACACCCCCGATTTCCGTCGCATATTTTGGACCCCAGATTTCCGACGTTCCCTTGCACCCCTCGTTTCTGTCGTATCTTCCTACCCCCCTCGTTTCCGACGTTTCCACACCCCTGATTTCCGTCGTCTCATTCCACCCCTCGTTTCCGCCGTGCGTTCTCGTACAAGAGAAAGACTACTCGGCCGCCCAATCCTGCATCCGAGTGTCCTCAAGGATTGTTTCACGAACAACCTGTGGGTCTTCGATAAGGCGATTCTGCAGATGGATACCGCCTGCACTTCCCTTGTTGATCTTCTCAATCTCGACGACGCCAAGAAACGCCTGTTCCTTCACGATATCCCGGAAGCGTCGGACCGAGAGCGTATCCACATCGAGATGTGTACAAATCTGTTCGTACTGGTCGTACACACGGCTTGTGAGAAACGCATCGTCGGCAGAATTGATGGTGAGTTCAGTCAGTGCGAGGAGGGCGGCCTTCGCCTGTGTGGGTGCACCGTTCACAAGTTCCCGGAAGCGGTCTTTCTCCGCATGTTGCTGGGCTTGCCGAACGTGTTCTTCCCGGACTTTCTCCGCGTCATCTTCGTAAGCAACCTCGCCAGCGTGACGGAGGATATCAATTGCTCGTCGAGCATCACCATGCTCTTGGGCGGCAAACGCAGCAGCGAGCGGAATCACATCCTCGGAGAGGACACCGTCTTGGAAGGCATCCTGCCGGTTGAGCATGATTTCTCGGAGCTGGTTCGCATCATACGGTTTGAAGAACAACTCCTTGTGTTGGAAGCTACTTTTCACTCGCTCATTCAGGTTGTTCACGTACTGGATTTTGTTACTAATTGCGAGGACGCCGATGCTACAATCGATTTTCCCGGCTTCCTCAGCTCGCGAGAGCTTCATCAGAACACTATCGTCATCCATCAAGTCGACCTCATCGAGAATGATGATAGCCGAGTCAAACTGTGTGTCGAGTGTTTTCCAGAGAAGCTTGTAGTATTTCGACGTGCTGAGCCCGGTATGGGGAACGCTGATGTCCGTGACAGACTCGTCGTTTAGTTTCGCGGCGAGCGAGGAGACGGCCTGAGTTTCGGTGTCGTCTTCCGCACAGTCAATGTATGCTACGCCGATGTCGACATCCTCTCCCGTTGCGTTTTGAGCGCGTTCACAGACGTGCCTTGAGACGAGTGACTTTCCAGTCCCAGTTTTCCCGTAGATCATCACGTTCTCAGGTGAGTATCCGTGAACTGCACCATTCAGGCGCTTCGCTAGTTTAGAAATTTCTTCATCGCGACCGACAATCCGGTCGGCTTCTGGAACGTGGCCGGTTTTCAGGAGGTCTTTGTTTGAGAAGATTCGATGCCCGGAGTCAAAGAGCGGGTCGTTGACGGAATCAGACGAGGAGTCGGGCGTCATTTACTACAAGACGTTGTGAGCGGAAACCGCATAAACTGTGGACTCCCCACCCCACGTTTCCGACGTTTTTTCCGTCGAATTCTCTAGATAGACGGCTAAAGACGCAGGAATAAGATAGAAGATACGAGAACCAGGTTTCCGACGTAGGTGAGAAATATGGATGACTGCGGTGAGGCGAAGAGAGAAATGAAACGGGAAGCCGCTAACCCACCCACCCACCCAACGTTTCCGTCGTAATCTACAAACACGGAGGGGCAGTCAAAACGAGGTGCCGGCTACGAAGAATCACCACGAAGACTCCTCTTCTGCGGGATACTAACGGGAAAGATAAGGCAATGAAACCGTCGTTTCGCTCGGTAGGACGAAGTTTACTTCGTCCTATTTTAAAACGAAGTTAGCTTAATGGGCTATATGCAATAGAGCTATTTTAATTTGTCTATTCTTACGGTCGTCAGCTGAAGCCAGCACAGCCACTGGTTTAGACTTCTCAACAATATCGGAACGCTGTTGCGAACTCTACGAATCGTACGAACTTCAAGAGCTTTGAGAATTGCTGGTCCATCGTTTGAACAATCCCTACCGGTCTTTCCTCGATACGACGGAAACGTGGGGTGGGGGGGTACACCCCGACCCAAATACCCAAGATACGAGTTGATGTATTAATACTATCCTCCTGTAAGCTAACCAGTCTAGCTGGCGAGTGGTCGTTTCTCTTGTACTACGCTTCGTCGTCTTCGATATCGATACCGCGGTCTTGGAGAATAACTTTGGCGAGTTCTTCGGGATTATTTTTCGCCACCTGTATCGCGGCGTCCTGAATCTCACGACCAGTCTCGTTCCGGACGCCGTGTTCACGGAGTAAGGGCTTCGCCTCAAAGTCGACTGCGTCCTCAAACTCAGTCACTATCTCGTCACGGACATACCAGCTCTCTCGGAGGTCATCAGAAAACGGAAACGCTGGCTCTACGCGGGGGTCCGTCTCTTCTTCTTCCGTCTTGTCGTCCGCTTTTTCTCATCTTGCCGACTATCGTCTTGCTCGGACGTTCCGTCCGCGTCTGCAATCGCATCCGTCTCGTCCGGTTCAGTTTCGTCGTCGGTGGCTGATTCACCGAGGTCGAAGCCGGTCATTGCTAGATTCCCCCCTGCTCGATGATCTCCGCCAGTGCCTCGAAGTGCTGAATCTGGGTACACTCGGGGTCGTAGGCAGTCACAGGCTTGCGCTCCTCGTAGGCATCACCGAATGCGGCGGAGTGCCGAATCGGTATCTTCGGCGGATCCATCTCGTCTGCATCGATTGCGGCCCATTCATCTGCGGTGACTCGCGCGAACGGCGGAATGTGATTGTCGAGAACCTCCGCAACGTCCACGCCCTCGGGGAGCGTGCCAGTATCAGGGTCGACTCCGTCACGGCCAGCGAGCAGGTAGGCAGCGAACTGCTCTTGGGTGTTCATCGCTTCGAGGAGTCGGCGGTCTTTCGTCTGCTGGTCGATACGCGCCCGAAGGTCGTTGGGCACGACCGCCAGAATCTCGAAGTCGATGTGCTGGCGGATCTCACCAACTAGCTTCGTTGCAGTCTCCCGCATTCCATTCAGGGCCTCGGGGACGGGCTTCAACGGCAGGATGGCGTTCGGCGCTGCGACGACCGCATTGTTCACCAGCTTGTTCCGACTCCCCGGGATGTCGAACAGGATATACTCATATTCGTCACCGAGGAGTGGGTCGACGAGATCCTGCTTGAGTCGCATGTCGCTCGCCATCACACTATCGCGGGAGAGGTCCTCGGTCACTGTTTCGAGATTCACGCTTGGGATGAAGTCAAACCCGTAGCCGGGTTGCTTGATGATGTCTTCGGGACTGGCATCCTCAAGGAGGACATCGCCAAGGTCGAGGGCGTCCTCGTCTTCGCGCGTGTAGTACCCGAGGCCGGTCGAAAGGTGTCCGGCCGGGTCGAGGTCGGCGACGAGTACGTCGTGGCCTCGCACGTCACCGAGGACGCCGCCGAGGGTGTTTGCGAAGATGCTCTTTCCGAAGCCGCCTTTGAGCATCGGGAGGCAGACTGCGCGTGGTTCGTGTCCGGGGAGGATTTCGTTTCTGACATCGTGTCTCACCAGAGCGAACTGTACGAACTCTACGAACTGTACGAGTTCTACGATTCGAACAGTCCGTAGAGTTCGTGGGAGTTGTGGAGTTCGCTGTCGGTCAACTCAACTCAATCCGTGATAATAAAAGTTCGTGAGAAGCTTACGAACTCTACGAATCGCACGGATTTTAAGAACTGTAGGATTCATACGAACTCTACGAATTTTACGAACTTTAGAATTCGCACGGGCTTCACATGAGTTTCTAGGCGGAAGCCAACGACTTTAGTCGTGGGAGGAGGCCGCCAACTGTCGACAAACCGAATGACGTCGGTGCGCTGACTCTTGAACAGTATAATAAGTTAGACGTTACCGGTAACGTCTCGCAATGGCATGTCGTCAGTGTTCAACTCGAGATCAACCTGCCAAGATGATAACGCATATGTGACCGATGTGTCCCTCTCTTACCAATGCCCTCCACCCGCCGAACATTCCTCGCAGCATGTACGAGCACTCTCACTACGCTCACAGGCTGTCTCTCGTTCGATAACCCAAGCGCACGCGGCCACTGGCCGCGTCGAACAGTCGATAACGCCCATACAGGATTCGCCTCGACTGACGGCCCGACAGCATCGCTTCACGCAGAATGGCAACAGTCACGGGAGAGCCGAGGCGTTGTGACGGTCTCACCTGTCGTTAGCAATGGAATCCTCTATTTCGGGTACTCTCGTGAGGCGACAAGCGACGAACAGGGTGGAGTGTGGCTAGAAGCGCTCGACGCCGCAACCGGCGAATCGCTCTGGACGACGGAACTCTGGCGAAGTGACGAGTTCCACTACTTCTATCTCTCTGATTCGCTCGTCCTCAACGACAACCAGCTGTTCGTCCAGACGAAACCTGGATTGAAAGCGATCGGGACAGACGGCAATGAGCAATGGACGTTCGATAATCTCTATGAAGGGCAACAGACACCCGATACTATCCCACCGATTGTGACGGACGACATTGTCGTGACGGGAACGTACAGTACGTCCGTTGAGGAGACGGAGCAACCAGAAACAGTATTCGGACTTGACCCAGACGATGGTACTGAACGGTGGCGAGTCACATTCCCCGACTCCGCCGGAATGTGGCAGTTAGCGGCGGCGGACGGTACCGTTTACGTCCCGATGGTCGACTCCGAGCGTCTCATCGCCCTTGACATCCTGAATGGTGAGGAGCGATGGCGATGGGAAGCGCCGGTCGCCGGAACACCAACAATCGTTGACGACACGCTCTTAGTGCCCCTTCGTGAGCACGATAACCAGCAGTCTATCGCTGCGGTCGATCTGCCGACGAAAACGGTTCGCTGGCGGAAATCCGTCGGTGTTCGATGAGGAGACGCGGGCCTAGCAGTCGCCGATAATTTGGTGTATCACGTGGCCGAGTTCGGTGTCGAAGCACGCCGCGTCGAGACGGGCGAACGTGTCTGGCGGTTCGGCGGCCGTACTGAAGGACAGCCTGAGATCGATCTCGTTTCGACGCCCGTCGTTGCGAGTGACTCTGTCACGTTCCGGGTTGGATTCAGCGCGACACTATGTACGGCCACTTATTCGTCCTCGACGCACAGGCGGGAACAGAACAGACGCGCGTCGAATTAGGGCGGAATCAGGAAATGGGGCGGAGTACCCCAGCGGTAACGTCTGATCTCGTATTCGCAGCGACAGATGCTGGCGATTTGTATGCATTTGGTGAGTGTGGAACGTCCATACTGGACTCCTGCCTCATCGATTAGATCACCTCGGTTCTCGAATTCGGCGAATCCAGCAGAAAGTAGCCGTCGCTGTATTATCGAACAGTATACTATCCCAAAATGGTTCACCATGTCTTGAGAGAACAGCTCCTCCCTTCCTGTTGCCTCGTGGCAATAGGTTTAGGTAGGTAGCCCACGAACGAGTAGTCATGAGTCAGGATCGCGAGCGGAACGACCACGGCCAATATGTCGGGACAATCTCTCTCGAGGATGTCCTCGAAGCCATCCGCCAAACCGACAGCCCCGTCGCCACCGCGAAAGAACTCGGCGAACTCCTTGACTGTAGTTCTGAAGCCGCCCGCCAGAAACTGATCACGCTCCACGAACAAGGCCGAGTCGAACGCCGCACCGTCGGCGCAAACGCCGTCGTCTGGTGGCTCACCGACACCGAAGACACCACAGCCGAAATCAATCCAGACGACCCGTTCTGGGATGCCGAGGCGCACGCCGGTGATGAGGACGAACCCGTCGGCGAGGACGATATCGATGATATCCTCTACGGTGAGGTTGAGTCGTAATGGTACAGGGTGCAACCCCGTTGTTCATCGATACAGGCGCGTTCTTCGCGTGGGCCTACGAACAGGCCGAACGTCACGACCGCGCTCGGGATGTGTTCGATGCGATTGCCGCTGGCGATCTTCCATACCGTCCGCTCTACACGAGCCGGTCAGTTCTCTCAGAGCTCACGACGTTGATACTGCGGAAGGTCGGGCACGCTGAAGCCGTGGAAACACTTGAGACCATCCGAGGGTCCGAGAGCTTCAACATCCTCCCCGTGGACAAACCTGCATTCAATGCCGCCTGTGATGAGTTCGCCCAGTACGACGACCACCAAATCTCGTTCGTCGACCACACCAGTAGTGTCCTTGCTGGAAGCCGTGATATCAACCATATCTTCGCGTTCGATAGTGACTTTCGGACACTCGGATTCACACTCGTCCCCGAGGACGCCGGACGGCTATGACTGATGAGTTTCTGCCCAGCGAGTAGTGTCTATTCGTAGGCCGACTGATGAGGCCGGAACCAGAGAACTCATCTTCAGTATATCGAGTGTAGCGGAGTTAACCAACATACGGGCTGAAGTAGGGGTGGCTGTTGGTTAAGACCACCAAATACTGGGTGGCAGAAGCGATGATGATGCCGATGGCAAGCTAAAACTGCGCAGTGGTCTGTGCGAAATCCCCGGAAGGAAGCGTGTTGGAATCACATTAGTTAGATTTACGACCACATTGGTGGTTTCTGGATGGCATTATCCACGATTCTGAACAAGCAGGGCCTGTCGAATACGAAGGTGGATACTGGCAGTACCGGGGCGAGATTTTCGACCAAGTCTGTGACTATCTCGACTTGCTCGGTTACGAGTGGAGTCACGATGAAGGGGAGAGAGGCGAGTTCTCCGATAAAATCAGGCTCACACCCGGGCGCGAAACTGGTGGCGCGTTCAGACACCTGATGGAGATTCGGCCGAAGGTCAATCGGAAGCGACTGGCATTCACGGGACATCGACGAATCGGTGGCCAAACCGAGGTGACGGCTGTCGAGCCGGAGGATAGGAAACAAGTATACTTTGTCGATACGACGGAGGGAACGGTCATCACGGAAGGACTACTGTCTGTGTTATCGTAGTATGAGAGCCTCATACGAGATGCTAAGTTCCTCTCCGTCGCTAGCTAATGAAGACTTCACCGACTAGCTCAGCAAACGCTAATTCCAAAACAGACGTGCCATCGTTAAGGATTGAAATTTCAGACAGAAAGTGGGGATTCAATCGAGCGTCCTTACCGATTTCTGGGAGAGTACGAGACGTGTTCTTCCTTTACGTTTCAGCCTATTTCAGGCTTTGATAGACCGACTCTACGACGCAGTGGTAGACCGTCTGAACCAATTTAAGATGAGTATGATCGTTCCTTAGGCACACTACGAGTCACCCAAAGCAGTTAGAGTGAGTGAGATCAACTACTGGTCGGTGTTATTCCTTCCGCCGAATTTATTTACCAAGTGTTTATTTATACTTAGAAATGGGATCAGTAGAGGTTCTTTGTGTAGCAGACGTCCATATCGGACGCCGCCCGAGTCAACTTCCGGCAAGGTTCGATGCAGCCGATTTCTCTCCCCGGATGATCTGGACCGATATCGCTCAAACAGCTGTGGATCACGATGTTAACGCCGTTGTCGTGGCCGGTGACCTCGTTGACCGGGAGAACAAGTACGCTGAAGCGTACGGAGCCGTCGAGTCGGTAGCTACGACCCTTGAGGAAGCTGGTATTCCGCTTCTATGTGTGGCTGGGAATCACGATTACGACGTTGTTCCGGACTTGGCGGACGCTATCGACGGTGTCCGGTTGCTTGGTCGTAATGGGGAGTGGGAGCGGGAAACCCTCGTCGGGGAGGGCGGTGAGGCTCGGCTCCAGATCGACGGCTGGTCGTTCCCGAGTCGGTACTATCCCGAGAGTCCGTTAGACGAGTACGACCTTGACCGTGACAGCGTGCCGCAACTCGGTGTCGTCCACGCTGACCTGAATGGACGCGAAGATCGGTATGCGCCAGTTGACGTGGATGCGTTAGCGACGAGCGGACATGCGGCGTGGGTTTTGGGACACCTCCACAGCTCGGGAGTCCGCCATGAGAGCCCTCTCGTTGTCTATCCGGGGTCGCTTCAGCCGCTTGATTCGAGCGAGACAGAGGGTCACGGTGCGTGGCTCCTCACGGTTGACTCGGAAGGGGCAGTGGATACGCGTCCGCTCTTCTCGGCGACACTTCAGTATGAGGACATCGTCGTCTCGACTGGCCCTGATCAGGGATTTCACGATGTAATTGATGCGACGCACGATGGGCTACGCGAGACCGTCACGGAGAGCGACTCCGAGGCGGAGCTTCTCGCGGCCGAGCTAACACTTGAAGGGCGGACGGCAGCCCATACTGATCTGCTCGACCGCCGAGCGGAATTTGAGCAGATCGAACTCACCGAAGCGGGAACGGCAGTACGGGTTATTAACGTGTCTATCGACACGACGCCAGCGGTTGACCTTACCGAACGGGCCGGTGAAGACGACCCTGTCGGCTATCTTGCTGGACTCTTACTGGCGCTCGACGGAGACGAACCGCTGGACCCGTATCAGAACGTGATCGAAGCGGCGCACGCGAGCGCACGGGAGACGCACGAGTCGAATGCCTACAGGGAACTTCGCTCCCACGACGAAACGTATGATCGACCGACGGAAGACGAATCGAAGGCCGTGTTGCGCCGACAGGCGCGGTCGCTTCTGACACTTTCCTTGACCAGCAAGGGGTGCCAGCGGATGAGTGAACCAGCGATGACCGAGGTGGACGAGAGCGAGGCAGAACGCAGTGATGAAGATGACCGGGGAACCCCGGTCGTCGTCGAATCGGTCATGCTCAAGCGTGCTCCAGGGTTCGAAGCCGGTGGATTCACCGTTGACGGCTTCTCACCCGGTGTTAATGTAGTCTACGGAGAGAATGCGGCCGGGAAGACAACGCTGTCGGAGGCGATTCGCTGGTCGCTGTGGCCCGACGAGGCCCCGACATCAGCAGAGATCAGTACGCAATTATCCCATGACGGGGATCAGCGGAGAGTCGAACTCCGCGGTGGCATGTCTGAAAATTTCGTAGACGGTGCCGCCGCCGACCCGATCCCGGTCCCATCGCTGCACGGAGGTCGTCGGTATTCGTTGTCTCTGCACGAGCTACTACAGGAGGAGACGGATGACGGCGAGTTCGCTACCGTCATCCAGCGCGAATCGACCGGAGGTTTCGACATCGACGCCGTCCGTGAAAGCTTCGATCTCGAAGAGGGAGCGAGCCCCTCTACTCGAAACCTCAGTGCCACACAGGAGGCAAAAAAGGCGATCCAGCGGGTAGAGGATTTGAGGCAGGAGACACCGGACCTCGAAGAGGAACAGGAGGAACTCTCCCGGACCGAAGAGCGGCTTGCAGACGCCGAATCGGCCCGAGAGCGAGTTGAACTCCTCGAAACAGCAATTGAGCACGCGGAGGCGAGAGCGGACTACGAAGAGAAGGTGGAAGAACTGGAAGAGTTCCCGCAAGAGCTAGGGGCGTTCAATGGAAAGGAACTAGACCGACTTGACCGTCTGGACGAGCAGATACGAACGCAAAAGGGTCGTGAACGAGATACGGCGGAGACGTACCGGGAGGCCTCTCAGGCGCTGGCGGCCACGGAACTCCCCGAGGACGGGATTACCGATGACGATCTGGAGAGTCTCCGGCAGTATCAGAACCAACTTGACGATGCCGAAGACGACCGTGACCGGCTGAAGCGCGAGCTATCCGGTGCGGAGGAAAAACGTCAAAAGATCAGGGGCAGCCTTCCGCTTGACCTCGACGAGGAGACGCTCCGAAGTGTAGAAACGGATGACCTCGACGAATTACGGTCCTTCGTCGAGAAGGTGACCGAAGTAGAAGGAAAGAAGCAAATCGAAGCCGCGATCAAAGAGTGGCTCGAAGGCGAGTCAGACCGAGTTCCGGATCGTTCGACTCTTGAGGACGGTCGGGGTGCGCTTGAGAACTGGTTGACGGCTCCACCGGAACGTGCTACTGATGAGGAAGAGAATCGGGGAATGGTCTGGGCGGCTGTTGCGGCGGGTGTACTCGCGGCCATCGCGGGTGTCTTCCTCGCGTTCACCTCCAATCCACTCGGACTGCTACTGACATTGCTCGGTCTCGGGATAGCTGCATACGCAGTCCTTGTTTCAGGAGGAGAGGAAGACGCCACGAAGAATCCCCGAGCGACCCACGCAGAAACGTTCCGGCAGACCGGCCTCAAGGAGCCGGCGGCGTGGGAAGCCGACTCGGTCAGGGAACGGCTCTCTGAGATCCGTGAGAGACTCGGGGAAGTGGAACTCGACACACAGGAGGCACGGAAACGGGAGGAACTCCTTGCCCGGTACGATGTCGACGAACTCGAAGATGAACTGGAAATCGCCCGGAAACAGCTCCGGGCGCGCTTCGATACCGAAGTCGATGATGACATCGACCTAGCGGTGGTAGTTGAGCGGGTTGAGCGTTGGCAGGCGGCTGACGAGGAAGTCTGTAGGAAACAGGCGGTACTGTCGGAAGCCGAGGACCAAATCGCGGAGAACCGCGAGAATTTCCTCGCAACCGTTGCGCCGTACACGACCGAGACGTACGACTACGAGGTTGAAACTGCCGCTGACGCGGCCGGCGTGATTGAGAGCCTGGAGAAGCGTCGGCGGGACTTCGAGAACGCAAAGCAAAAGCTGGCAGAGGTGCGGGGGACTGTTACCGAGGCTCGAAGCGAACTCGACCGACTTACTTCCGAGCGGGAGGCGCTGTTCGCGGACCGTGGACTAGATCCGGGCAACCGAGACCGCTTGGAGAAGTTGTGTGGACAGCTATCGGACTACGAGGCCGCCGTTGAGGCGAAGAACAAGGCGAAGACCACGCTTGAGAATCGCCGTGAGGACCTCCGGGATCACTCTAGACACGACGAAGAGATTGAAGAGAGAAATAAGGAGTATCTCCAGAACGAATTAAGAGAGAAGCGGGAGACGGCAGCCGAGTACGACCGTCTGCTACAGGAAAAGACGGAGTTGGAAAACGAGATCGAGAGCGCGAAGACGTCGACGGAAATCGCTGACGCAGTCCAGCAGCGGGACCAGGCACTGGCTGAACTCGAATCAGAGCTTGAGAGAGACGTAGCAGAGGCAGTCACGGACTCGCTTCTTGAGTTCGTGGAGGCGGAGACAGTAACTAGTAACCAGGAGCCAGTATTCCGCCGGGCGGACGAGCTTGCGTCGCGTCACCGACGGGCAGTTCGAACTCAGACTCGAAGATGGGACGTTCAGAGCTTACGATACCGGGGAGGACCGGCGTGTTGACCTGAACGATCTATCTAGTGGGACGCGAGTTCAAGTACTGCTGGCGGTCCGGGTCGCTTTCGTCGAACACAGGGAGCAGGAGACTGCCCCGCCATTATTGCTGGACGAGACGCTGGCACCGTTTGACGACCGGCGGGCAGAGACCGTATTAGACACCGTAATCGACCTCGCTCGGCAGGGGAGGCAGGTGTTCTACTTTACTGCTCGGAGCGATGAGCGGGAACGCTGGAGGCGGCGGCAGAAGAGTCGGGAGTGAAGTACGGTTTCCAGCACCTCACGGCTGCAGACGATCACAACCCTGTTGCGGATCCGCCGGCGCTCGACACCGCTGACGCGGTAGACGTTCCGGCACCAGACGGGGACGACCATGAGGAGTACCGGCGAAAGCTCGATGTCTCGACGTTCGATCCGAGGGAAGGTGCAGCGTCTGCGGATCTTTGGTACGCGACCGAAGATCCGGAAATACTGTACAGACTCCGTACCGCCGGGATCAAACGGTGGGGCCACCTCCGTTCGCTTCTGGAGGTCGGTGGTGTCGACGGACTCTTGTCGGAGAACGCCCGCGAGCGTGTTCGTCAACACGGGACTGCACTGGAGACGTTCGTCGAAGCCTACACGGTTGGGCGAGGGAAACCCGTTGACCGCGACGTACTCGAAGCCAGTAATGCTGTCAGTGATAAGTTCATTGACGAGGCAAGTGACCTGGCGGACCGCGTCGCTGGCAAGCCGGAGGCGGTACTTGACGGCCTCTCGAACGAGGTCAACTATTTCCGAGAGGACAAGGTCGAAGAACTCCGTGCGTACCTCCGTGAACAGGGATATATTGACCCGAGGCCCACACGGTCGGACGAACAAATCTACGCAGAGGTCGTCGACATCTACTGTCAGTGTGGTTTGAGCCCAGAGGCCGCAACTGAAGCCACATCAGGGCTCTTAAGTCGGATCTCGGCGGCCCCAGACCCAAGTGTGGCCGGGGACTGACCGAACTCTCTAACGCAATTATTTTTACGTTGCTCGGTTCACGTTTATCTAATGGGCCGGTTCCTGAACTCCTTCACAGTCGGGCTTTCCGACACCAGTGCTGAACTGTACGAGATTAATCCCAAACCGGAGGCGGAGGAAGACGCATTATTCCCTCTATTGAATGCGCATGCCGAACGGTTGCGAGACGAAGTAGGGGGCCGAGCACATTGGTACCGGTTGGACGGTACGTGGTTCGTCGCCGTCGTCGGTGCGCATGATCGTCGGAAAACGGTCGAGTCCGTGAACCGGCAGGACCTCCACCGTCACGGCGAGATCGAACTCGACTTTTCGCGGGACAGTGATTTCAAGCTGATACAGCGGGCGATTTTCGACGCTTTGGAGTCGGAGATCGGACGCTCGGACGACTACTGGTTCGATAACAGGCGATACAGGAAGCGGGTGTATGCAGAAAATGCTGAGTGGAGCCTCCGTGGGTTTGATGTCTATCCCGGAGTGAAGCTCCGGCTAGATGCTCACGACGGACTGACACTCACACTTGATCCGACACTTGGAACGCATAGTTCAGAAACGCTGGCTGATTACCTTGCTGACGACTCGTGGTCTCGCGGCAGAATCGAGGCCGAGTTAGACGACCAGTTTGTCTTTGAGCGGCCTGACAGGAGGACAGTTACGCTTGTCGATATTCTGGAGGAACCCGTGTCGGAGGTGGAAGTTGAAGACGGTAAGTCGGTTCTGAAGTATGCTCGTCAGGAGTACGGTGACCGTTTTGCTGAACGAATCGATGACACTGAACCGACCGTACTCGTCAGTTTCGATAGCGGTGACATATATTCTGCTGCTCCGTCTTTGCTCCGTTATGCCCCAACTGACAAGCGGCCGGACGAAGTAAGTCAGTTGGCAGCCTTCGGACCTGAAGAACGGTGGCAGCGAACCCGAGAGTTTCTCGATGTTGTCCGCGGATTCGAGATCGGTAACGTGGACGTAACGGTTGACACTGACCCGATACGGCGGGAAGTGTCCCGGTACGGTTATCCGACTCTCTGGTTCGGTCGTGACGAGGCGGTAAAGATGGCGGTCGGGATGGAGAACCAGACAAGACCCGGCCAGAAGATTACTGAGGAATACTGGAATCCGATCAAGAGTGGCTACCTTGAGAAGTTCGGTCCGCGTCGTACATTCGGTGATCTGATCGAAACGGCGCTCGTGTTCCCAGATGAGGAGTACGAGGCAGCGCTCGAAGCGTATGAGTCGATCCGGAATTATACTGAAGAGAAGTTGGGTCTGCGGTTGAACGAGCGCCCGGCTCCGTTCGCATACGACGTTGAGGAGGATGTTGCGGAGCCGGGAGGTCTCGGAACCGTTCGATATCACTCTCGGGTTTCTCCCTGATTTCGACGAAGAGAGCTATTACAGGTTAATCGATATACTGGACGGCCACCCGCTCCAGGTCGTCACGCAGACCGGGATCGAAGACAGGAACGGTCACGACGAGGACGTGGTGGAGAACACTGCTGTCGGACTTGCGGCGAAGTTGGGTGTCGTACCGTTCACTATCGAGGGGCAACTCTCGACGCAGGCGTACTTAGGATTCAACGCTGACGGAGGCGACCGCGGTACTGCAAGTGCTGTCATGCTATCCGGGAGACGAACGAAATCATTTATCGGACGGAAAATCAGAACCCGACCAACCGCAGTAGTGTGACTGATCGGAGTCAGGCGAAGAAGATAGTCCGCGACGCGTTACGCGAGGTCGTGGACGGCGACCGTTCCGACATCGACGAGTTCGAGTCGCTGACGATCCATCGGAACGGGTTCTTCGGTAACGAGGAGATCGAAGGAATCGAAGAGACCATCGAACGTCTCCGGGACACCGAATACCTCGCCGACGACTTCGAGTGGGCTGGTGTCGAGGTAACTCACAGAAGCCCGCACCGGCTGTACGCCGACGAGGGAATGCCGGAGATGGGTGCACACGCTCGGCTCGGAGATAATACGGTTGTCGTCGTCACGTCGGACGCGGAACAACTACCACAGGGGTCGCCGCAGACACTTCGCTGTCACGTCAAGGCCGCAGAGGGTGATTTCGACGCTTTCCAGGCCGGCCGCGACGTATTCTTCCTCTCGGAACTCAACTGGGGGTCTCCTCGAAAGGGACGAAAGACCCGATAACAGTCTCGCTCACGCGAGAGATGAATCGGCGACTCGGTCACAACTGGGTGTCGAACCTTCGTTACCCGCCGTTCTGAGGGGGGTATGACGGCACCCATTCGCGGTTTGCCTCAAGGCGGTGTTGTCGTTCGGGCCGGTCTGCTGGATCGACTCCATCCTCGATATCGCTGATGAGCGCGTCGAGGTCGTGGTCGATGACATCTGGCACCTCGTCGAGAAGGAACCGGACTAAGTCGTCATCGTCGTAGGTGTCATAGTCCGGCGGCTTCTCCGTTTCGAGTGCGTCAAGGTGACGGTCGTACGCAATAGCGTCGTCCCGGATACAGTCGGCGAGATTCGGAAATTCTCGTTCGGCTAACTCCCGGATGACATCAACCCGGAGCGCGTCTGGTGGATGCGGATCCCCGTCTTCACCGCGTTCGAACTCGAAGGAACCGTATCGACTTAACCGCCGGACCACCGCGCAATAGTACGCCGGACCGTAAGCAAGGAGACCGCAGATATCACAGAAGAACTCCTCGAACCAACTCGTCCAGGTCTTGCCGAACTCGCCGTCTCTGCTCACTGTCTCGTCTCTCTCGTTGACCTCACGTCGGAACCGTGATCGTAGTCTCGGATGTTCGTCCAGCAGGGCGTGTGCCATCTCGTGTGCCAGGAATGGGTCGTAGCGCCGGTCGTCCCCTTCGCGGGGCAGGATCAAGGCGTAGTTCAGCTCTTTGCCACCTGTAGACGGCAGCTCTTCGTCTATCGGATCGAAGGCGTACCCGTTTCAATCACCGGAATCACCATAGGATCAACGTCAAACACACGCTTCAGTTCCTCACAAACTTCAGCGGCGTGTTCGAGTTGGGGCGAGCGGTGCCCGGTACTCTGGTGTTGATAGAGGTCAAGATACACGGCCTCCGTTTCAAGGACGTGCAGTTCTCGTGCCAAGCGGCCGACTGCGCGGACGTAGTTCTCGTACAGACTGTCCGTCACCTCGGCCTCCGGTGCCTGATCGTACGACCTGTGAAAGTCATCCCGGGTTTCCTCGACAGTTCAGAATCTGTCCGAGATCGAGTCGAATATGTCGTCTTTAGCCTCGATATCAACGTCAACGCGATCGAACAGTTCACGAATCGAGTCCTGTTTCGCCCGGAGCGACTTCACGCGGGCATCAATGAGTGCCGTCGGCAACCTTCCCTCGCATTTGGTCGACGGTCGCCTGCGACGTTTTAGTGGCGACCCCGGAGATAGCTTCAAGCCAATTCTTCGCATCTTGCAGTCCGCGGTAGAACTCTAAGTCGTCACTCGCAGTTGCAAGTTCGGCCGCGGCAGCGTCAAGGTTCTCGATCATCCGACGAGTCGAACCCCTCCGTTGCTCGGCGATGTTCTCCGCGACGGCCAACTCAAACGGATCCAGTCCGGACTCGTCGGCCAAAGCGTCGCGGACGGTTATCAAGAGATCCCGTCCGTCTTCGAGTTTCGCACGTAACTCCTCGTCGTCACGACCGAGTTCGATTCCCTCGGATCGCGCTTTAAGCACAGATATGGCTACGAGCGCGTCATCTGCACGCTCGCCGAAGCGCCGGTTCGCTTCATATCGGCGCTTCGCTCGCCACTTGCTCATTACATTAATAACTAATACATTGGCGGGGAAATAGTTTTTTGCATTTCAGACACCGATTTCGTCCGTGTCAACACTAAGGCGAGTGACGCGGGAGAGAGCTTAGCGTCGTGCCAGTGGTTCACTTTCGCTAGCCGACCGTAGCTGCGACAGCCTCGTTTCTAGATCGGTCTGGAGATCTTCAAGATCAAACGCGTCGAACTCCTGCCGTCGTTCCGTGTCCGCGGCAGTGAAGTACAGCACGGTTTCCACGGTACGGTTTGGATCGCTCTGTGCGAGTGCGGCGGCGTACACCTCCAACTGCGGCCAGTGTTTCTCGGCGAGGTCGTCAACGGAGCGCGTACTCGTTTCGTCGGTCTTGTAGTCGAGGACGACGAATCGTTCGTCAGTTACGAGCAACAGATCTATCTCACCGACGACCCGTCCGGCGTCGAATCGGGCGACCACAGACACCTCTTCGTGAACCGTATTAGGGTCGTACGACTCGACCAATGCTTCTCGGGTGCTGAGCCCACGCTCGGCGTATTCAACTATCTGATCGAGGTCCTCCTCTGTGGGGTCGCCGAGTCCGCTCGCCCGGCTGTTGGCGACGGCTCGCCAGTCCTCGCGTGGTGGGCGGTGCTCCAGCAGTTCGTGAACCACGGTCCCGACGTGATTCTCGGCGAGTCCCTCATGGTCCGGATACGCGTCGGTGTCTCCCACCGCATCGCCCGCGATGGTGGTTGTGGGATCTGGTGCGACCGCTTCGGCGAAGGTCGTCGCGGTCGTCTCTACTGGCGGTTGCGAGATGTCCGCCTCAGGGACGTTCACGCACGGGATTCTATCGTCCAGCGGCTCGTCGGGTTCTCTGTCATCGCCTTTCCGAACTGCACGCCAATCTTCGAGAGGTGCGGGCGGAACCCGGACGGTGTAGTCGGCCTCGTCGAGTACCGTCCCGTAGACACTGTCGTCACTAAGGGCATCGAGGGTGTCGGCTATCTCTGGGTGATCGTCGTCAGGGTTGAGTGTTCCGTCACCGAGGAGCACTGGTTGGAGCCAATCTCGCCAACGTTTCCCGTCGCCGTGAGGCTTCGACGTCGACAGTGTGAGTGAGTCGGCGTCGTCGTCCAGTTCGTGGAGTCCACACATCAGGAGGTGGTCGCGGGCCCGCGTGGCGGCGACATACAGGAGTCGCTTCTGTTCGGCGCGCTCTCTGCACCTACCGCGGCGCTTCAGCTCCGACCGCGCGAGGGTGTCCGTTGACTCGTACGGGTCGTTCGGCGATGGAGCCTTCAATCCGAGAATTGGTTCTGTCCCCTCCCCGACGGGAATCTCCCCTAGGTACACTTTTCCGTCGTCGTCGACACCGCTGCCGAAATTGAACTCCCGTCCCACTTCGGGAACGACGACAATGGGGAACTCCAGTCCTTTCGCGGAGTGGATGGTCCGGAGTCGCACGCCGTCGTTGTCTTCCGGGACAGTCGCCTGTGACGCGTGAGTCTCGACCTCTCGTCGGTCGCGGATTCGCGTCAGTAGTTCTGCTAAGGTTGGGTTCCCCCCTTCGGCCCAGGACCGAACCTGTTCGCGGAATTGTTCTACGTTTTCCACGGCTTGTTGCGGCCTATCGCCTGCCCCGACTGCGCCGAAGTAGCCAGTCTCTGCAAGTATCCCGGAGAGAAGCTGTCCCCATGACGGCGCGGCAGTCGCGTCACCAACGCCTGCTTGTTCTCGCCATCCTTCGATTTGTTCCGCGGCATCCCCGAGATCGCCTTCTCTGTCGCGGATCGCTCCCCACAGCGACCCTTCGCTGGCGGCTGGGTTAGCAATCTCGTCGTCGGTGAATCCGAACAGTGCCGACCGCAGGAGGCCATACAGCGCCACGTCATCGTCGGGGTTCGCAAGCACTTCGAAGAGCCCGATGAGAGTCCGAATCTCCGGTGTATCCCAGAACCCTGTGCCAGAGGCGACAGTGTAGGGTATGTCCCAGACGTCGAACGCACGCTCGAACTGTGGGAGTCGCGTCCGCGCACGGAAGAGGATCGTCACGTCCTCTGGACGCGCTTTGCGGATTTCCTCGGTCTCCGTGTCGTACACCTCCGGAGGGTCTGCGAATAGCCGTGTCAATCGCGCGGCCAGTGCGTGCGCCTCGCGGTCGGCTGCATCGCCGAAGATAGGTGTATTCGCAAGAAAGCCCGTCTCGTGAAGTTCCTGCTCGTCCTCATTAGGGACGAGGAGGTACTCGACCGAACCCGACACCTCCGTTCCTGCCGTACGTTCCCCGTTGAGGGACTGTGATGTAGCTTCTGAACGGTTCCCGTTGCTCATCGAACGGCCTGAACACGCGCTCGAACAGTTCGTTGTCGAACTCCCGCGGCGCTGTGACGGTACGAAAATTACCCGTTAGTTCGACTTCTGCTGGGTCTGTCTCGTACTCATCGTCCCGCTCGGCCACTGTGTCGCCGTTCGCTGCTTTGAGGTCCTCTCGCGCCGTGCCGAAGGTGGTAACGTCAGCACCGCGGAAGCGGTAGATACTCTGTTTTTCGTCACCGACGAGGAAGAGATTCGCGTCGAATGTATCGGTGTTGGGGGGTGTCGTTGGGTCGTCGGCTCCGGCGAGAAGGCGAACAAGCGCCCACTGGGACGGGTCAGTGTCCTGCATCTCATCGATCATCACGTACTCGAACTTCGATTGGACGGCCTCTCGGAAGTCGTCGTTCGCTGTCAGTAGAGTGATGGTATCCTCGATTAGGTCGTCGAAATCGACTGCGTTCTGGTTTTCCTTCCGGTCACTGTATCGTTCGGCGACTGTCTCGAATACTCGCGCGAGGGCCGGAGCGTACCGACTGCCGTTGTAATCTGCTCCCAGCCCCCGACGAACGGGCGCTTTTCGGGATTGAGTACATCAATCAGTGTGTCAGCCGCGTCTTTCAATCGCGCCCAGCTCTCGCCGTGCGCTTCCCACCTCTTTTTCGCACCCTTGTATCGATACTCCTGGCTGTATACTGTTCTGCTACCAGTCGTCACTCGGTCACACAGACGGTCGAGCGCCATCTGCCAGTCGCGTCCTTCGGCGCTCCCGTCGGCAACACCGGTCTCCGACAGCACGCCGTCAACCGTGCGAATGAAGTCCGCTCCGTCATCGTCGTCGGGATCGATTCCGAGGGCCTGGGGATCGATGTCCGAAATCGTATCGAGCGCCTGCTGAACCCGGCCGTCCGTCAGGAGTTCGCGGGCCGTCTCAATGTCGACGGGGTAGACCGACCGCCAGACCGCATCTAAGTACTCATCAGGATCGGCCTCACCCCACCGACGGGCCCAATCTGTACTCATCGGCCGACTCTCCAGCAGTCCGACGAGAACTGTCTCAAGGCCGGAGCGGCTCCATAGTCGGGTGAGTAGCCGGAGGTCCTCACTGCGCTCGTGACCGTCGGCCAGCATCGAGTCGATACTCTCCCGAACCACATCGCGGGCGAGCATACCTGCCTCCGCCTCGTCGAGTGTCTCTGCGTCCGGGTGGACACCCGCCTCGACCGCGAGTTCCGAACGGAGACGCGCACATGCCTCGTGAATCGTATGGACGTAACTATCCTCGACCCCGTCCGCGATGGTCCGCCACCGCTCGTAGTCCGGGGCGTCGTCGCCTCTGACGTCTTCCTTGCCGCAGTCGCTCGTCACCGCCTCGCTCAGTCGCTCGGCAACGGTCTCGCGGACACGTTCACGGATTTCGGCTGCCGCGTCGGTCGTGAACGTGATCGTCAGGATCTGAGACGGGTCCGTGCCGCTTTCCAAGAGTTTCACGTACCGATGGGTCAGCGTCGTGGTCTTCCCAGTTCCCGCCCCGGCCGTAACAGCGACGTGATCCTGAGATTCGAGCGCAACCTGTTGATTGTCGGTGGCTCGAACTCGTCGTCAGCATCGTTTGCGTCGTCTGCCGTCATCTTCTCTGGACCCTCGCGGTCGTTCACGCCTCGTCACCCCCGAGGTCGTCGTAGAAGCTGTCAGACCGAGCCCGCTGTGGGACGTAACTCCCCTCGTCGTCTACGCCCGCGACGCGCTCGCGGCGACGATGATGGCGAACACCGCACATGTCTCGGAACTGGCAGTGTTTGCACTTTGCTTCGTCCGCTTCCAGTGTCGTGGTGTGGAACCCACCGTTACCGATGCTATCGCTGATGTCCGCGATACGCTCGGGGATGTCCCTATTGAGGAAGCGGTCGAAGTCATCGCGGTCGCCGTCTTTCCGCCAAATCGTCTTCTGAAGGCTCCGCTTCCGAGTCACCTCTGCTGGCGGCTCGACTGTGTAGAACCCTCCGTCGACATATCGTAAGTCCTCGCCGTATTGTTTCTGTAGCTCCCGTTGCGCTGCGATAGTGTACACCGGCAATTGGAACTCGACTCCGTCGAACGTGAGTTTCGTCGTCGGGTCGCTGGTTTTGTAATCGTGAACTATGCCAGCGACGCCATCGTCGTCCTCGACCGTAACACGATCAATGCGGCCATGAATCGCTACTTCTCTCCCGTCTGGCACTGTGACACGGATTTCATCGCCGCTCGCGCCGAAGTCAAGAGGTTCCTCAACCGCGAGGACGGCGTCATCAGCGCCCAATTCGTATTCGAGAAAACGGATAAACAGCCCGCGGTCTTGACCTCTGTGTGGGTGATCGCTACCGTAGTGGTCGTTCTTAGATGGGGTTGATAACCCGGCGAGCAACTGTTCGAGCCACCGGTCGCCGAATGCACCGTCCGTTGGTGCGTTGAGGGCGTCCAGTTCCGTACGGACGCTCGTTAACAGTCGCTCCTCCAGATCCGCACGCTCGTAGTCGGCGAGATCGACAGGGCCATTCGTATCCGAGAGCAGGTCCGCATAGAACGATTCGAGGCTGTCGTGGACGAGCGACCCGCGATCAAGTGGCGTTGGTTCTGTGGGGAATTCTTCCGGCTCCTCGAATCCCAGGACGCGTTCGGCGTAGTAACGGAACCCGCATCGCGCGTAGTCACGCAACTGCGTCGGACTGAGAGCCTCCGTCTCGTGGAGTTCGGCAACCGTCTCCGGCTCTAATTGGGCGTCGTGAGAAGTCAATTTCGTCTTCGCGCGATTCTCCACACACTCGACTCCTCGTCGAACCGTCTCGGCAGTCCGCAAGAGGATCATCTGCTCGTCGACAGCTTGAGACAGTGCGGTTTCCCGTTCCCGATTGTTGAGTCCGGCGAGTTCGCGTTGGAGGTCCCCAGCACTGGCGACACCTCGGTCGACTGTCTCTGCTTCTAGTCCTGTGACGCGAGCAAATTCGCTTAGTACCGGCGACGGAAGGCGCTCGTCGCCGTCGGCTCCCGTCTCCGGTGTGGTGACGTGGACTGTCTCGGCCGCACCAACGAGTACTGCAAACTGGTAACGGGCGCGAGCCCTCCTATCGACTGTGTCCACGTCCGGGAGTGTCTCGAAAATCCGTTCGAAGAACTCCGGTCGGGTCCGATTTGGCGGGAACGCGACCCGAGTGAGACCGACGAGGTGGAGATGATCGTACGACAGACCGAGAGCGTCCTGTGGACCGACGACCCTTACGACGCCCTTCTGGTCGCGTGTCCGCTGTGCGACGCGTTGCCCTTCTAACGAGTCGGCCACGTACCGCACCGGATCAACCGACGTTCCATCTCCGAACCCACGTTCTCCAGCGGAAAATTCTACCGTCTCGACGGCGTCAATGACGCGTTCAACCGTCTCTAGCGCGGTCAATTCGATTCCCTCACCGCTATCCGCGAGTTGTTCCGCGTTCGATTCTAATTCGACCGCGTCGAAGAGCTCGCGGAGAGCATCGATAGTTTTCTCTCGTGACGCAGACGAAACCGTCTCAATATCCTCGCGGAAGTGGTCTATAGCCGTTGTGGGGTCGTCGTCTAGTTCCTGCTGAAGCCTATCGAGGTCTGTCGTCGGGAGCCGGTCGATCAGGCTCAGAATCGTGGTCGTGTTAACAGTTTCACTGTCGTCGCCGAGTGTCACTGCGGGACTGCTCGACAGTACCGCCACGTCCTGTTGTGTCGGGTCTGAGAGGCAGCAGTCAACGAGCGTCAGCGCTGCTCGCCCGACTTGCGTCTGCTGTATCGGTGGCCGGCCCACGTTGGCGACATGGACACCCACTTCGTCAAAGGTTTCAGCGAGTTGGTCGCGGTACGACAGCAATTCGGGGACGACGACAAGCACGTCCTCAGGGTCTGCGCCGTCGGCAAGTTGCCGCCGGACGCGCCGAGCTACCTGACGGGCTTCACGGATCGGTGTTGGGCTGGTACGCCAGTGTAACCCCGAAGGCGGTGTGTCATTCTCGCCGGCTGCCGGTGTTCGAGTGAAGATCTGCCCGGCGGCGACGGCGAGTTCGCTTCCGTGACCGTCCCCCCCTGATTCCGCAGAGACGTGCACGCATTGATCGGCCAATGAACGGTATGTTTCAACCGCATCGGAAGTGTATGCGTTTGCTCCAATCAGACTCTCAGAGGGCGGGTCATCGGTTTCAGGTGTCGCCGTTAGTGGAAGCGCTATCAAGACCTCGGTGCTCTCAGCGAGTCGCTGAAGAAGTGCGGTTTCGTTTTGTGAAAGGGTAGTGTAGTTAGAGACGACAATAACCTCGGCCTCAACGAGTTTCTCGACTTCGGTCTCGGATGACAGAACGGCCTGATATGCGTCCGATATAGTGTACGATTCGCTAGCGCACGCAGTCCGTAGTGTAGCGAAGGATTCAGCAGTTCGGCCGACTACACTCGCCGTCCGGTCACTGAGGTGGTCGTCTACAAATGACCAGATCTCCGCGGTATCATCATAACCTGCCCCCGCGAGTTCCGACAGAAGCTCACGGACGTCTCGGTTGTAAGCCTGTGCTTCGGCAAAGTGAGCCTCGTCAGTGACTTCCCGCAGTGCTCGGCCGATTAATTGTCGCCGCAGAGTGGTGTTGAGACGCGTCCTGGCCCGCCGAGTCTCTCGTAATACTCACACACCAAATCGTCGAAGTCGGTTACACGGAGTCGTAACGGATCATTCACCGCTGCCCACTCATCGGCGATAGCGGGCTGTCTGTAGTCGTTCGCTTCGAGAAATACCACCGATTCCGGCTGATTGCCTGCGACGGTGCCTGCCCGCTTGAACACCGCCTCTTGGAGGGGTTCGAATGCACTACCGCTGAGAAACGTAACTGTCACGCATTCTTTGTTTTTCGGCAGGTTTATAATTCTACCTAAGACTCAGGTGGGCAGAAGAGCCTATAAACCATTACCGCAATGATAGTTGTGTATGACATTTAATTGCTGGATTGGTAAACTAATTATGTAGAAAAGACTAACACTTTAATACGGACGCCTTTTCTGCCTAAACATGTCCTCGCTCCCGGGTTCACTTTCGCCAGAAGACGAGACGTTGGTCCAAGACCTTCTTGCGGCCCACGGCTTCGACTCGCTCACCGAAACCCAACACCAAGCCTTCGAGGCGCGAATTCTCGACGGCGGCAACCACCTACTCGTCGCGGAAACCGGTAACGGAAAGACACTCTGTGCGGAGGCCGTTACGAAACAGATGCTCGACGCGGGTGGGCGTGTCGCGTATCTTGTACCGAGCAAGCAACTGGTGAAAGCAAAAGAAGAGGAACTGAACACATGGGCAGACGAGGAGTATGATGTACAGCAGGGCGGCTACCGGCATGCTGACGTTCCGGTCGCAACCTTCGACAGTTTCTATCAGGCTATGCTCCGGGATACGGGCGGCGTTCGGTCGCTCGACCTCGTAGTCCTTGACGACTTCCACATTATCTACGGCGAGCGTCGTGGCCGGGGACTTGAGAAAGCCATCGCGGCGGTCCTCGACAACAACGTCAACATCTTCGCCATGTCTGCGACGGTCGGCAACCCGAAAGAGCTAGCCGACTGGATGAACGCGAATCTCGTCGTCAGCGACGAGGAGCGAAGCATCGAGATCGAAGAACACCCGGTAATGGTAGAGGATCAGACGGATAAGAAAACCCAAATCGTGGACCACCTGCGCGGAAATCCCGGCAAGTCGCCGTACCTCGTATTCAACGGGTCGAAGCCAAAGACCGAAGCCCGAGCCGAGGGGCTGGCCGAGACGAATGCATTCGCCGACCGGAGTAGCCGGAACTTCCACTCCGAGCTTCGGTCCCGACTCGACGGGATGGAACCAACGAGAAAACTTCACGACCTTGCGACGCTCATGTCGAAGGGCGTCGCCTACCACCACGCGAGTCTTCCGTCTTCGATTCGGAATTGGATCGAAGAGTGCTACGAGGAAGGCGACCTCGCCGCGTTGTTCTGCACTCCGACGCTGGCCTACGGATTCGACGCCCCGGTCCAATCGGTCGTCGTTAGTGACCTGAAGCGATGGACCGGCGGAGGCATGGAGTACATCCACACCTACGAGTACATCCAATGGATTGGCCGTGTTGCACGGCCTGGCAAAGGATTCGAGAAGGGCTACGCGTACCCTTTCTATTCGGATTTCGATGCTGCGAGCGAACAGTTCTTCAACGACCCTGACCTCGAACCGGTCACGTCGCACGTCGATTCGGGCGACGGTCTCCGCTGGCTCATACTCGAACTGGTCGAGATGGGCTGGGACACGCCCGAAGAGATAGAAGACTTCCTGACCGAGACGCTATTCTGGCATCAGCTCTCCGGCGACCGTGCGTGGGACGACGGAACGGTCGATAAGCGGACGCGAATGCGTCAAAAGCTTCGGGAGGCGGCCGACTGGTTACAGAAGTTCGGCTTCCTCCGGGAGAAAGAGACCGAACAGCGATTCGAGAACACGCGGCAGGGAAGCGCCGCCGTGGAATTTAACTTCAACGTTTTCGGCGGGTACTCGCTACGGAGCGTCCACGACCTTTGTGCCGACCTCGAATCCAAGGACACGTTCACCGCTCAGAATTTGCTCTATCAGTTCGCCGTGTTCACGGACGCCTACCTCTCGCACGACGGGCTCTCGACGGACTTCGAAGACAAACTCCTCAACGCCGAGTACCTGCCGGATGAAGACCCTGCCATCGTCACCGGTATCCTCGGCTGGTATTGGAGTCAGGGGATTCCCGCGACCGAAATCGAGGACCGGACGAATGTAGACCCGACGTCGATCCGCATGACGGCACGGAACCTCTCACGGACGCTCGATGCGGCGACACCTCTGTTCGACGCGATTCAGGCCGAGAAACCCGACTGGTACGACGACTTCGTGACGAGCATCGAGAAGGGCGTTCCGCGAGAAGACCTACCCGTCGCCCGCCACGTCCACGGTGTCGGACGCGTGACGATCTCGAACCTCCGCGACTACCTGACCGAGATGGACACCGGCGATACCCGATTCGACTTCCAGACCGAGACATTAGCTGGCGGTCTCGGCGAAGCCTACGAACAGGTCAAACGCGAAGACCAGCTAGAAGCGTTCCTTCAGAACGTGGACCGGATCGGCCAGACGCGGGCGAAGCGATTAACGGCATTCGCTGAACGTCAGGACGGCGACCGTGATGTCGAACCGCTGTTTGGCGCGAATGCTGTGGAGAGCGAAAGCGGCGGGACCACCTCGTTCAGTCGGAACTCTAGTCTGGACGAGTTCATGTGATTAGGCCAGACAGTCAGCTATTACTACCCTCCGCCTGATTGCGGAGCTATGACCCTTTGCACCGTCACCGTCTGTCCTGACTGCAAGTACGTCTTCATCGTCAAGAAGACGCCCGAAACGACTACGTCGGCCGCTGTCGAAGCCGCCACACCTTCACAAAATTGAAACACTACTGTCAGAGCGAGGACGCCGAGGCTACCCGGAAGGTGCGAGCGAAGGTCCAAACGAGCGTCCAAGACCTCGATGACTACTCGCCGAACGCGTCCGCAAGTAACTCCCGCATTGCAGGCCGCCGAGCCTCTCGACGTTTCTCCTCGGAGAGATAGTTCTGATGCACCACGTCTGCGGATGAACTCCCTGCTCGTCAGCGATAATATCAAGGCGGTCGAGCACGTCTGCAAGTGCGTCCTGATACTGGCTATACCAGAACCGACGGGCCATGTGGGGCTTCGGGAGGCCACCGTCGACACGGACATCAGCCTGTTCGGCGAGTCGGTGGAATCGATTCCGGACAGTATCTGAGTCAATGTGGCCAGCCTCGGCCTGTGTCGAGGGGAATAGGTAGCCATTCCACTCGTCGTAGTCATCGAGTTCGCGCTGGCGCTCCCGGTAGGCGTCCAAGCCGTAGAGGAGGCTGACCGTACTCGGGCCGTTCTTCCGCTCCTTGAACTCAAGGTGTGGATCATCGGAGTCGACACCGACGAACTGGTTGACGTGAAGTCGAGCGACCTCGCCCGACCGTAACCCCCACGCGGCGAGTGCAACGAGCAGGAGGCGATCTGCGGGTGTGTTGGCCTCGTTATTGAGTGCGCGGACGTCCGAAGGCGCTAGTGCCTTATTGTCGGGTTCTGTGCGCTCCCAGCCGAAGTCGGTCGTCACGCCATCCAAGGGATTGTAGGCGGCCGCGCCGTGCCGGTCGAGTCGGTCATACCAGCCCTGGACCGTCCCGACGTAGGTGAATTTCGTACCGTCGGTCGCAAGTTCGTCGTCGAGGACCTCCACAACTTGATAGGCGCGTTCAGTCTCTGCGGCCTGCTCTGACGGTTCAGAAAGCGGCGCGAGCAGGTCCGATGTCTCGTGGAGGTCCTCGTAGATTTGTGCATAGGTTGCTAGATGGGTGCGTTTCGAGGCGAGCGTGGAGTCGGCAAGCTTCCGGCGGCGGTCGAGTGCGCGGAGGTAGGCTTCGAACTCGTCGATGGTCTCGGTGGACGATATCTGCCAAGCGTAGTCATCCGGTGATTTACTGGAAACGGTGGAGTCGTCGAGGCCGACCACGTCGGTGAGGAACTCTTTGACAGTGAGGTCGTGATGTTGCTGAAGGGTATAGCTGATACCGCTGTATCCGAGGTCGGCGAGCGTCTCGTAGGACGGTCGGGTATGGGGGTCGCGTCCATCACGGCGCAACGCAGGCGCAATTTTATCCCAATACAGCTCTTCGAGGCCGTCGAGGTCGTGGTGGCTCCAGTTTATGGTCTCGCTCATAGGGTTGGAGCCGGATTTCTGTGGGGGTTGGTGATTCTAAGGCGAGTCATTTCTGGGTGTTGGGTTTTCGTACTAGCTAGTTTATACTTTTGGTGATTGGGTTGTACATCTTCCACACTGCCAAAACGAAAGCCGTTGAGTTTCTGGAAAAGCTAGTCGAAACTGCTGACGAGCGCTGAACCGAAGTGGAGCACTGAGAGAGACAACCACTACTGATTTTTGAGCAGAACAACAATAGGATAGTGACTAGTGGGAGGCATATACTAGCAAATCCTCTGTTTTTCCTTGTTCGAGGTTGTCTTCTGACCGTGCGTCTGGGCTTTCGAAAGGGCGACCTGTATGTTGAGGCCGTCCTGTGCGGTCCGGTCTGTTAATAGAATTGTATCCCTTAGTTCATGTCCGGGCAGTATTCGCTTGAGAAGTCTTCTGGATCATTTACTTCCTGTAGGTGCATTTCGAACGATTGCTCAGTATTGGAGTCTACCGTTTGATTGGGACTACGATTATTCTCAAGGTCGGCGTCAAGGAACGCACAGCCGTCCCAGCCGAAGTCGTCCGAGGGGAACTTGCGTTCAAGTTTTACATTGCCGTCTGTTGTTTGGAGACGGACGCGGTAGCGGGCCATCTTGACAGACCATCCTGCTGTGAACGATGCCGCAGATTCCGGTTCACGTCGCGGAGCAAGTGTTACGGTCTCGTTAAGAACACGATTGCCTTCGCGGAACAGTTTGACGTGAACTGAGGCCTCAGAGTCGGTCCAATTATGAAGGCGAACGCCTGTCAGAGACACGGACCGTCGGTTAGTGAACTGGCCGAGGCAACCGCTCGTTGCCATAGCGATTGTTCCGAGGAGCGCTCGTCTGGTAGGAGGATTGTTAGTCATTACTTTTGGAGGGATGATGGACAGCCATTAGTTATTGGTCTATTGCTACTTTTGGACCGTGCTTTATGATATTTTTGCTTGTAATTATTAACACAATAGAATAAACCCCGGACCGCCTGTATCAGCCATCTAATTATGACATAAATCACCATATTGTTCAAATCGTGGGTGAAACTCTACGTTCGAGAACAGTCGCAAATAAAGCCGATATGGGGTTAGCCATTAGCGGCTATATTGGCGACTTACTCGGAGCGCAGTACAAGAGTCAATCGTTAGAGTAGAATCACTCCAGTAGCTTCCCACTGATTGACATCGTACGAACTTGTGAGGCGAATTCAGCGTATCTGACCGGTTTCTTGTCGTCAAACCGATGGCCAAGTCGGCGCGGCAGGTCATCGGTCCCTGCGATTTGCTTAGGTGCCTTCCCCGGCGACTGGGTAGTCGTCACACTCACATCGGTGACGCGAATTGGTTCCCCGTTGGTAGTCTCGATGATGTCACCGGGCGCGACTTCACGACGAGTGCCGTTGTTACGCTCTACGAGGTCAGTTGACGACGTTGAGAGGGTGCTAGTTTCGGTCGCGTCAAGGAAGTCGATCTCCTTGTAAATCTGCGTGTAGTTCGGGTACTTGCCCCATGCCTCGTCGGTCACGTCGAGTGAGGCGCTTTCGTTACCCTCAAGGTCGAAATCCACGAAGTGGGAGCCGCACTTGCTGTAACTCGTGCCGTAGTCCCAGTCGTATGCGAGTTGACTGTCCTTGACAGTGTTGTTGTTCTCGCTATCGCCGAGCATTCCAAGGGCGATGCCAGCCGCCGCACCGGCCCAGCCGCCAAGGTAGTAGCCCATGGCCTCGGTGATGGCAGTGTTTGCGAGTTGCTGACCAAGGTCGCTCAGGGTCCCGCTGTCACTACCTGCCGCCGGAAGGCCCGCCACGTCATGCCTGTTGGCGGGGTCAAGGGCGTCGTTGCTCCCGTCCTTGTTGTCGATGGTGGCCTTGTGTTCGCTGATGCCAGCATCGTGGCTCCACGAGTCGCAGCTAAAGCCTCCGTTATAGTACTCAGCATGACCACCGAGTTGGAAGAAGTGGGTCCACTCGCCAGCGCTGTCTTCGGCGCTCCCGAGATACTGCGTGGATGCAGCGTGAACCGTCTTCTGTCCTCGAAGGATGTTATCGTCGCAGTTCGCCGTCTCGACTTTGTCATCGCCTTTCTCCCACACGTAATCGGTAGTGCCTGGGTCGGTAGGATTATCCTCACCGCAGGCACCGGCGGCAGCTACCGTACTAGTGGTGGCACCGAATCCGGTAGCGCCGAGTGTCGATAGTAAGGCCGACTTCCGGAGGACACTTCGGCGAGAGGTCGTGTCACATCGAGCATTGTCAGTACTCGATTCAGTACGTCGTTCCAGGGTGTCTTCCATTTTTCTACCTCCGGTTTAATTTAGATACTAACATATTATATTATTAATCTTTGCAAGAATAGTTAAGAAATAGGTAGAGATGGAAATGACTGGTGAAGACGATATCCACAACCCAACACGCAAAGACCGCAACATCAGTCAGAACATGTGCCGGTAGGCATCTCTTCCAAGCATATTCAAGATATAAAAATAAGCTGTCTGGGCGAACTGGCTAAAACGCATGTCAGACAGCAATGACAACTCAAAGATGACGCGACGAAAGTTGGTTCAAGACGGTGTCGCCGTTACCATTACGGCGGGATTCCTTGGCGCTGGCGTCGCTGCTGCGAGCGAACCCGAGACAAAAAGCAACAATGATAGTGAGTCAACTATCGAAGTGGGCATCGTCACAGATGTGGCCGCGCCTGAAGTGGAAGGGTTGACAGTTAACGACACGGCGGTGTCAACGAGTGGGACTACTGATACTATTGGGTACTACGTTCAGTCAAAAGACAGCCTCGGAACCATCAACTGGAAGTGGATGAACTATACGTCATGGGAGTACACGGGCGACGAGCTTCTGTGGGCTAACTCTGTTGGCGAAAACAAAAAAGTCAACAAGCTCTGGTCGTTCGTCGGTCAGGAGAAGGAAGAGTTGGAGTACCGAGACAACAACGACGGTAAGCGTGTTTCAGCGTTGACTACGCAAGTCGGTGAATACGACCATCCCACCGATCATGCTCTTCCATGGGTACGAGTGTCGGTCAACGGTGCGGGCGATCACGGTATGGACGCGTACGGGTCAAGCTACTACGACGATACGGTGTAGGATTGTATCCCTACTCCGGTTTTTCTACTAACCAACCCGCGATAAAAATATAATTTAGATTACGTTAGAAAGGTTAATTACATGGCATGAATGTTGTATCATCATGGGACTTCCCTCCGAGCAACTCAAGTTACTTGTTCAACGTAGAGACCTTTTGATTGATATCGCCGACGGTGTAACCGACCGTCGAAAACTCGCCTCTCGGTCGGGATATTCTCAATCAACAGTCTACCGAGCACTGAAGAACCTCGCTGATGCCGACCTGCTAAACGAACACTATGGCCACTACGAACTGACAGATATAGGAGATCAACTGTTTGGCCATGTGCAAGAATTATATGCCGAGGCAAACGTTCTCAACGAATTTGACGGTCTGACAAAGGGTCCGGAATTAAGCGTCATCAAACCCTGCGTGTTCAAGGATGCAACTGTTGTGACGACAGAACGCCATTCTCCCAATAAACCGCTTGAACCAGTCTGTCAGTTGCTAGACCGCAACTCAAAGATAGTCGCGTTCACTCCTGTTCTTTTTTCAAATCTCATGACTAACTTTAATGGTAAAAGCCCCGACACAACAGTAGAACTTATTGTTGAGGCTGCTTCACTTCAGAAGCAAGCTAACTCGCGGTATGACCAACCAGAGATTGAGAACGTACTATCGACCGATTACGTCGGCATCGTTGAAGACAGACTTCCTTTTGGACTATTCGTCTCTACGACTCCGAAGGTCGAACTCTGTATTGTAATCCTAAATGATGGGGTCCCATGCATTTCACTCCACAACACTACCGACGAGTCGTATCAATGGGCACTGGACCTATATAACAGATATCGACAGGAGAGCCATCCGCTAGAGCAGTGGCAGAGTAATTCCACATCTCCGAACAAAATGCAGTAATTAGTTCGACAGTCGTGGCTGATGACGACAGACAAATTTGGGACGGGTTTCGAGTCACTCGCCGCATTTATTCCGACGAGGACGACTTCTCGGTCCGCGATTTCGGCTAAGCCGTTATCGACACGATGGGGGTCGGCTACTGAGCGACAGTGACGCTCTCAAAAAAGCTCGACCTCTCCATCGACATCAAAGAGGAGGAACCGACCGCGAGCGGCCGCGCGTTCCAGTAGTCAAGAATTGATTTCTCGACTCTCTTTCTGGTAGAATGAGTGTCTATCGAGAGGCTAGCCCTTCGAAAAGCGGTACCGGAAAGCACGCTCGCGGGGTGGATGTCGAAGCCGACCCACTGCATCTCTGCCATAACACTCCTTAATAGTAAATTTTTGTGGTAAATGGCTGAGTGACGAGATAACCGCCGAAGTGTTCTATCGGTCGGCGTTCCCGAACGCCTCGGCCAACTTCTCCCGCATCGCGTCTTGACGTGCCTGCCGGACCTCTTCGTCCGAGAGATAATTCTGTGCGATGACCTCTGCTGAGGCGCTCCCTTGATCCTCGGCGATTCCTTCGAGTCGGTCGAGCAAGCCCGCAGTCGCCTGCTGGTAGGCCGTGTACCAGAACCGACGTGCCATGTGGGGCTTCGGGCGCTCGCCGAGAACCTGTACGTCTGCCTCGTCGGCAAGCGTCCGAAAACGCGACCGTATCGTGTCACCGACGATGTGGCCGGACTCGGACTGCGGGGAGGAAGAGATACCCGTTCCACGTCTCGTCTTCGGCGAGGTCGTTCCAGCGGTCTTTCAACACGTCGAGGCCGTACAGCAGACTGACCGAACTCGGTCCGTTCTTCCGTTTTTCGAAATCGAGGTGCGGGTCGTCGCTGTTTGACCCGACGAATTGGCGCTGATGGAGACGGGCGACCTCTCCCGACCGGAGGCCCCATCCGGCGAGGGCGACGACGAGCAGTCGGTCTTCGAGCGAGTCTGCGGCGTCGTAGAGCGCGCGTACGTCGCTCGCGTCCAGCGGGTGATTGTCGGGGTTGTTGCGTTCCCACCCGAATTCGGTCGTCGCGTGTTCGAGCGGGTTGAACTCCGCGCGGCCGTGCCGGACAAGGCGGTGGTACCAACTTGCGACCGTCGCGGTGTACTCGATTTTCGAGGCGTCGGTCGAACGCTCGGCGTTGAACACGTCGAGAACCTCGTAGGCGCGGTCGATCTCCTCGCCGCGCTGGTCGTGGGCGTCGAGCGGTCCGAGGAGGTCGTCGGTTCCGTGTAGGTCGCGGTAGGTTTCGGCGTAGGCCGACAGGTGGGTGCGCTTCGAAGCAAGCGTCGAGTCGGCGAGGTTGCGACGACGGTTGAGCGACCGGAGGTACGATTCGAACGCGCTCTGGGTGCGTTCGGTCTCGATGTTCCAGTCGTAGCCCTCGGTGCTGTCGTCCTCGTCTTTGAGGCCGACGGTCTCGGAGAGGAACTGTTTGGGCGTCAAATCGTGGTGTTCGCGGAGAGTGTAGGCGAGGCCGCTGTAGCCGTGGTCAGCGAGCGTCTCGTATGACGGTCGGGTGTGGGGGTCGCGTCCGTCACGACGCAACGCGGGCGCGATTTCATCCCAGTATAGCTCTTCGAGGCCGTTGAGGTCGTGGTGGCTCCAGTTGATGGTCTCGCTCATGGGGGTGTAGCTGGATTTCTGCGGGGGTTGGTGATTCTAAGGCGAGTCATTTCTGGGTGCTGGGTTTTCGTACTAGCTAGTTTATATTTTTGGTGATTCGGTTGTACAGGTCTACACAACCGAACTAAGTACTATAACCAGCAAAACCATGGCAAAACATCGTAAACCAAAGAACGATATACAGACTTTGGGCTCTCAAAGATGGAATAGCACTCGAAAAGTTGCCTGACGAACCTGGGATAAGAGACGTCCAGCAGTTCTGGAGTCCAACCGACCGGCGTCAGCTCAAACCATCGGGTGACGGCATCTTCTCTGAGTTCAAGGGTCAGACTATCTGGCTTGATACCTGTGAAAACCAGTTCGAAGTCCGTATGAGGTTGGTCAAGTCGAGTAAGCCCTAGTCATTTAATTCGATATAGGACGAATGACCTCAACCTGTATTAAGATAGAGTGTGAACCGTAGAGTATGACCACCGATGAATCGAATTCCGACAAAGGACTCATGGAACGCCAGACAACCGGTGAGGATCGAGTACGGATGGTCGCGCGTCAGTTGTCAGAGCCACGGACCGCAAACTGGATCGCCTCCGAAGCAGACCGGTCGCACGAACCGACCAAGCGCGTCCTCGAACGGCTTGTCGACGATGGTATTCTCCGTCGTGACGACAGCGGCACACACACCACGTACTCGCCGGATTACCGCCGTCAAGCGATGCAGGAAGCAACGCGCCTTCGAGACAGCGGGCATACTGTCGAAGAGCTCACAGACCGTCTCGCCGACATGAAGGCACAGATTCGGGACTGGAAAGACGAGTTCGACGTTGAGTCACCGAATCAGCTTCGCGGAACAATCGCCGACGAGGCTCTTGATGCTGAAGACGAAGACCACCGCCGCGAAATCGCGCGTGAGTGGGAACACCTCCAGCGCCGCATCCAGATCGTCGGGTTCGTCATCCGAGAATGGGACTTTCTGGCCCCAACAAGTGAGCCGGCCGAGGCCAGTAGCTAACGGATGTCTGTTCCACATCCCGGGGGTGATCCGAACGCGAACCTGTACGCGCAACTGAAGCAGGACGTCCTAGAGCGTGTTCCCCAGATTACCACGGTCGAGTACGTTCCGGACGATATCGAAGCCAAGCAGTTGCGAGCGACGTTTGACCCCAGCCCGCCTTGACCCACCAACTGGACCGGAATCACCGGAGCTTCTCGTAGCATGGTATCGCCAGGAGCCACACGATTGGTTCCGTGTAAACTACACCGACCCAAATACAGGGTTTCACGCTGGTTGGCATCAAGACGAGGATCATCCTGATCTCGGTCGGACGCATTTCCAGTATACGACCGATGACGATGAAGACCGACGGAGTATCTCATTCGAACATGAGACTCCATCCTTAATTCTCTGGGAAATCATCGACCAACTCCTTGAGGATGTCCATCCGACGTACCATTGACAGCCTCCTTGTCTGAAGAGCGAGGATTCCCGAAGTTCGACTAATGTGTCGCTCGCAATGCTCGTACAGGACGAGCTAGCCGACCGAGGGGAACGCCCAGATTCGACCGACGAGTACGCTCGTGACCTCTTACTGGCGCTTGAGGAGGACGTTTGGCTGCGGTCGATCATGACAGATGGCGCGCGGACGATTCTCCAAAGACGTACTGGCAGTCGGGACAGACAGTGGCTGTTCGGCGTGTCATACGGTGGGCGTCGTGGCAGGTGAGGGTACAGTTTCGAGGCGGGGGGTCTTGGAGTGAGAGAGTAGATTTTGGGTGTTCGTGAGGGATAGGCGTCTCGGAGGGTCGATATCTTGAAAGAGGGAGAGAGTAGGTTTGGAGTGATCAGGCGGTACTCGTGGTGGTGTGGTTGTAGAGTGAGAGTACATTTGGAGTGTTCAGCGTGAGATGGGAGATGGTAGGACGCGATTTTGGGATGGGGGAGAGTACATTTGGAGTGTTCGTTGCTAGAAGACGATGCTTCTAAATCAGATTCCGTGAGGTAGTGGGTGTTTGTTCCACTATCCTAGAAAACGCCCATAGAATATTATTATATATTTTACGGTACCGGAAAGATGAGGTTTTGAGAAGATTTGACCCATCGTTCTACTTCTGAACACTCCAAGTCTACTCTCTCTATCCTACTTAAAGAAGTCGGACACACCAAACACCCAAACCCCACTTTTATATATCATAACTGCACGAGTCTTTAATAGACACATGGCAGGACTGTTCGAAGACATCGGCGATACCCTCTTTGAGAACAAAACCGTCCTTGAAGAAGAATACGAACCAGACAACATCCTCGAACGCGACGACGAAATCGAAGAATACAGACACAGCCTCAAAGATGTACTGTACGGCCGTAATCCCTCAAACGTCATGCTCTACGGCAAAGCAGGCGTCGGCAAAACCGCCGTCACTACACACGTCCTCGATGAACTCCAACACGCCGCCGAACAACAAGACGCAGCCGACGACCTATACGTCCACCGCTACAACTGCAACGACGAAACCGTCTTCTCCGCAGTCCGCGAACTCGTCAATCGACTCCTCCCCGACCACGCAAGCGAGTTCCCGAAACGCGGCCTCTCGACCGGCAATGCACTCAAAGAACTCTACAAACAACTCGAACGAGTCGGCGGCACCCACCTCGTCGTTCTAGACGAAATCGATCATCTCGAAAAAGCAGACAGCCTTCTCTACGAACTCCCGCGGGCGAGAGCGAACGATCACCTCGAAGACGCCAAAATTGGAATCATCGGCATCAGCAACAACTACACCTTCCGCAACCGACTGTCTGCGAAAGTCAAAGATACCCTCCAAGAAGACGAAATCTCCTTCCCAACCTACGACGCCAACGAACTCCGCACTATCCTCCACGACCGCGCCAAAAAAGCACTGGTCGAAGACGGCTACGACGACAGCGCCGTTGCTAAAGCCGCCGCCCTCGCTGCCCAAGACACCGGAAGCGCCCGACAAGCCATCGACCTACTCCGAAAAGGCACGGAAATCGCCGAACGCGAAGATGCTGGCACAGTCCAAGACGACCATATCGGTCGCGCCCGCGAGGAAGTGAACCGCGGTCGACTCCGAGACAAAATCGCCGACCAATCGCTCCACGCCCGCCACGTCCTCGAAGCGGTCGCCCACATCGAACACGACGGCGACACCCCCGTCCGGTCGAAGAAGGTCATGGCGACCTACCAGCAAATCGCCGAGAAGCGCGGTGACGACCCGCTGACGACCCTCCAGAGCATCAGGAACCATCTCGAAGACCTCCAAATGCTCGGGTTCCTGATTCGCAACGAGGTGAACCAAGGCCAGAGCGGCGGCAGGTCGTATACTCACGAACTCGACATGGACCCGAGCGTCGTGTTCGAAGCGTGCAACGAACTCGACAAACAAGGCGAAGTCTGACCGTTCGGATTCGGCGGCTATTATACGCTGAACAGGCACAATACCACGTCCATTATAACGTTCAACGACCGCATTAGGCACTCGATGAACGAACGCCAGTCGAGGAGGTAAACTAGATAGTGCCCCCGTCAGGAACGGTTCAATTCTCTGAATCGTTGAGTTCTTCGTACTCAACGTCGCCAGAGAGAACTTGCTCACCGAGTTCCGTGATGCGGTATGCAGGGTCCTCGTCATGACGCTCAGCAAGATTATGATCAACAAAGATTGGACAGCGCTGGGAAATCCACTGTCGGCTGAAGTCAGTATTGATTTCCAGATTCTTTGCTGTGTGCCAGCCCTCATACTTCCCTAGTTCTTCGAGAATGTATGGGTCAGCCGGTACCGCCCAATTAACTTCTCGATACATGTGGATAGTTTCACTCTCATCCGAACAGATGTATATACTTACCGATTGGTTCCCTAGACCTCCTATAGAATACTAGAACATACAAATAGACACCAAGAAATACGTTCGTATGTTCAGATTCATATACCCCGTCTGTCTGTGGTAGAACTGAACGCTGATTCCACGTCCCCGCGATACCCCCGCAATCAATCGGGTGGTGGAACAGCCAACCACAGCCACGTATGCAACAATCAGATACCGACTCCCCGCAAGAAAAGCCGAAGACCACGATACGGAGTACTGTTGGTCTAAAACTCCCCTTCACCATCGCAGTACTCTCGCTCATAGTAGTTGAGCCAGCGCTCGCTCAACAAACGACCCAAGATGCAGTAACCTCTCAGAGTGCGGTCTGCAGTGCTGACAACCTCCCTGGAATGATTGAGGGATTCTTCCAGCTGACAACCGGGCTGGGCATCGTCGGTCTCGCTATCGTTTGGCAGGCCGACTCTCTGATCGAGATGTTCACCCTCAATCCCGAGCAGAAGAAGGCCCTCAAGCGCCACAAGCGCTCAGCGATGAAGTCCACCATCGTCCTCGTTGTCCTCGGCCCGCTGTACACCGTCGCCGGATCGATGATGGGCCTCCCGCTGGCACAGTGTGTCGACCTCGTCCCCTGGTAAGCTACTTCCCGATCCCCGTTGCGAGCCCTCATGGAACAACGAGAACGCTCCATACTCATGGCCGTCCTGTTCGTGACGAGCTTAGTCACAGGTATCGTCACAGCAAGCCCACCGCGGCCGGGGACAGAAGGGAATGGACTCACCGAGAACGAGTCGGCGACACTCTGGTCGCGCGACGCGGACAATTACATTAGTCAGGAGGAGTACCGCCAACGCTACGGTGACGAGCGGACGTCAATCCACCAGCTCGCAAACGGGACGGACATCACGTTCAAGCGGCCGCCTGCAACTGCCGCAACGTGGACTCGAAACGACTTCGAGGACCTCGAAGCCGGCAGTTCAGATACGTCTGTGCACCCGCCTCACGCGTCGCTTGACGACGGTGTGTTCATCGAGGATGCCCATGCGACTATATTTGCCCTTCAGCCGTCGACCCGTGGCCACCTCGAATCCGGTGACACCCCACTCTACATCGCCCCGAATGGACGATACGCGGATTCGTCGATTATCGCGTCCGCGTGCCAAACGGGAGTTCCTCTGAGAATCGGACCGTCGAGTGGTCGCTTACAGAACACGAGATCGAGGAAGTACGCCTGAAGAAAGATGAGGAGACCATTGCGAGGACCGATGGGTCGCACACGCCGGCTATCGACTACCAGATCGATGACGACTGGAGCGCGACCCTCACACTCGAAGCAGAAATTCACGTTCGGTTGAAGAAGACGATACGGACCGACATGGTCAACGGAACCAACGTCGACGTCGTCTACCGTGAGGAGACGCGAAACGTCTCGGACTCAACCGACGTTGAGATCTACGACCTCTCTGCGTCCCCTTACTACGCTGAGTACCCCAATGGCGATGCTGGCGTGGCTATCTTCCAGTCTCGGCCGTGGCAAGGGTACACGCTCACCGACGAGGGGAACGCGAGCGTGCGTGGTGTCTGGCGGTTCTACACCGCCCGCAACACAAACTGGGATACGCTCGTCAAATCGAACCGGACAGACAGCGCCGAAGTTGAGTCCGACGCCATCCCCGTGTATGTCCACGCGTATCCATCCCGGATCGGACCACGTGCTGAACCTGTCCGGGACGGCCCGGAGATCATCGACACGTGGGGAACTGACCGACCTTCCCCGGCGGGAACCATCGGTGAGAACGTCACCATCGAGGTCGTCAATCAGTCCTACGAGACGACGTACGGTGTGGGTGTCCGTGCTGAGACCGTCGATAGAGAGGCACTCCACGTTGCAGGCATCGTTCGCGGCGTGAACGCGTCTATTGTCGAGTCCGACGCCGGTTCCGAACGACAGCTTCGGCGCAGTAACCCCACTGTCGAAGTACTCCAGCAAAACCAGTCGCAGGCGACGCTTCGAATCGAACTGGATGACAACCAGACTGGCGCACCCATCGTTCTCAACGAAAGCGCCCGTCGATTTCCCATTAGCGGCAACCCACGTAATGGCTACATCACCATCGCCAATCAGAGGGTCGAAACCAACGCCTCTGGAGTAGCCATTCTGACGATTACTGAGCCCGGTATCTACACGGCCCGGTATCATCCTGGGTCGTGGCTCGGACATAGCCCAGCCTACGTAAGTGATACGGCGACCGCCCGGTGGCATCCACTCGGAACCATCGATGGCTGGTTTGCGTTCATTTTCGAGGTCGGCTGGCAGTTCATCCCCTTCTTCGTGATGTTCTACGCGGGACACCGCCTCCTCCGAATGCTCGGCCCAGAAGACATCTTCCAACGAAACTTATGACCAGAAACCATCCACACATCAGTCGAAGAAACGCCCTCCGAACAGTCGCAGGCGCTACGCTCCTGAGCGTGGCTGGCTGTCTGGACAACAGCGGAAACTCCGGAACTCCCGGTGTCGAGACAACCTCTCCAGGAAGTCAGGGACCGCTCAAGCGAGTCGCCGTCGACGGAACGACGCTCGTCGTCGAACTCTCGGCAGAAGCCAACGTTGACCAAGTCAACCTCATCCAGCCTAATGGAGAGCTATTCGGGAAGCGTGATGTGGCCGCGGGGGTCCAACAGGTCTCGTTCGAGATTGGGACTGCTTACGAGCCTGGAGAGTACCGCGTGGTCGCACTGAAAGGTGAAGAGACAGTCGTAGAGAGCACGACGGATATCGTACCGGAGGTTCAGATTCAGGACGTTGGACTCTACCGGAATAATCCTGACAAGCCGTGGGACGAGGTCTACGGTGACACGGAAACAGACCGGTTGAAGAACGGTGAGGCGTTCGTCACTATAACAAACTCCGGGACAGGCCCAGATGCGGTTGTTGAACTGGTGTTTTCCGGAGATGTTCCAAATCCCATTGAAGAACCCCGAGGAAGTGGGATGTACGAAACTGAACAGGTGGTTGTTGCCCCTGGAGAGACAGTAGACCTCTTCAGCAACTCGTTCCCCTTTGGGTCAGAGTCTGAGAAAGGAACGGGGTGTTCCCCTGACGGCAATAGTGGACAATTCACAGTTCTCGTCGAGACGAGAGCTAGTGGGAATGAGGTCACGAAAGTGTTCGATGTGGAGTACTCTGGATCTAATGAGATGAGTGATTGTGAAGTCACGATCACGGAGGCCTGACGATGGTGGACCTGATAGATGTCGTACTGGAAGGGTTCAAGGACGTCGTTGAGTGGGTTATTGGTCTATTCATGGACGGACTCCGGTCAGGGTATCAGACTCTGACCGAGGAGATGTTTGGAACACCAACACCACAGACAGATGGAACGTTCATCTTCGGTGAGCCAAGTAATGCACCGTGGCCAGCGATTCAAGATGGACTCGTCGGTGGCGAAATTATGCTCATTGCTCTGCTACTGCTCGTAATGAGCGTACAGGGCCGTCATACTATTCGAATATTCAACGTGGGTAGTGCCTACGAAGCCCGAAAAACCAAGAAAACGGCATGGGTCGGTGCATTCCTGATAATCACGTGGTACTGGATTGGTGCTATCACGTTGTTTCTGGTTGATGGATTCACTATCGCCTTGATGCCTGACCTCTCCTCAGTAGCTGCAGCAATGCTACAGTTCCTGGGTGTATCCATCACCAACCCTGGTCTGGGCCTATTATTCGCCTTCTTTGGTGGAGTTTCGATGTGGGCTTTGGAGGCCCTATTTTACATTCGTATGATCTTACTCTACGTCTACCTGTACGGAATGCCGATTGCGTTCGCCCTCGCCTATGGAAATATCCCCATTATTTCGGATATCGCAATGGGATTCACCAAACGATTCGTTCCTTTAGCTGTCCTGCCACTCCCAACAGCAATGGTTCTCAAAGGATACGACCTCATATACGCTGGAGACTCGCTAACGTCAGGTACAGCATTTCTCAAGTACCTTGTCGCTGCGTCCCTACCGTTCGTCGCCCTCTATGTGACCTGGAAGACGTTCAAGTACGCGACTCCGCTGACTGCAAAGGTCGTGGGAGGTGCGACGAAAGGTGCTGCTCTTATCGGCGGTGTCGCAGCCGGTGCGTATGTCGGCGGCGCTGGCGTCGCGACGACCGCAGCGCGCTGGGGGCCGAAAGCAGCAGCCGGTCAAGCCATAGCACAGAAAGCTGCCGATCGAGGAGGGCACGGAAGCGAGGGTGGGGGTACACCGTCGTACCGTCGGACAGAGAATGATCCGAGCGGGTCCACAGCAGATGCATCGAGTGACAAACGCGGAATGGAGTATGATCGAGGTATTCACTAATGTCGACAGACCCAGACGCAGCCGCACGGCGCATCATGAACCAGTTCGGCGAAGAGAGCCGCATTCCCTACCTCAGCATCGAGGAAGGGGATGTCGGTGTGCTCATTGCCTTCCCGATTATCGGCCTGTTCATCGCTGGCCTCACCGGAATCGAATCACTCGCCCTCCCGTTCGTAGCGGGCGGATTCGGGTTTGGCGTTGCTGTCATCTACGTCTCTCCCGACCACCTGAATGCGTGGACGTGGACGAAGGACGTCTACCGCTACGTCAGGCGTCCGCGAGTTACGTTCAGTGCTCCGGAGGAAGCAGACAGTAGTACAAACGAGACAGAGCGAAACGACGGCGGACTCGCAAACTACACACCGTTCAAACCGGACGAGCGAACGCAGGACCTCACGAACGTCGAGCGGGCGTGGCCGGGCGCGGGTGCAATTCAGCGGTCAGACGGCACGATGGAGGCGTTCATCGAGATTGATCCAGGAAACATGGATTTCGCCATGTCCGATGATTGGGCGCAACTCCAAGAAGCGGGCGAAGAGTTCGCCAACAAGGAACTCGACTCGAAGCTCAAATTCCACGCGACAACCCGGTCATTCCCGGTTGAGCAGATCACCGAGACCATCGAGGACCGACTCAACGACGAAGACGTCAAGCAGAACCCGATCTTCCAGGAACTCCTCGAAGAGTACCGTGAGACGCGTCCCAAGGAGATGCGTGACCGAGGCATCCAGCAAGTTCGCTACTACATTGGCGTCGAGGTGACGCCGCTAGAGGTCTACGACCGATTTAGAGACGAAGGGACGCCCGCCGAGAAACTAACTAAGTTCCCTGTCATCGGGTTCCTGTTCAATCCCTTCGTAACGCGACGTGAGGACCTCACCGATGTCGAACGTCGCGCCCAGATGTTCGAGAAACTCGATAGCCGCGTCAACGACGTTCGCGCCGAGTTCATCCAGCAGGCGTCCGGCTGGTCTGCTCGTCGGCTCAGTACAGTTGAACTGTTCGTCCTGAACATGGATTTCTGGAACGGACGGGAGCACGACTACGACGACGCCGAGCGCGTCGTTCGCGAGCAACCGATCATCGGCCACTCGCGCCGGGAGGACGAGACCAATGCGTAACGTCGTCCTGCAGGCGGGTGGCGGGACCTTCAGCCAGCTCACAGAGTGGCTTCTGAACCCAACGTCACCCGGAGGTGCGTCGGTTTACCTCCTACTGGTTGTGGTCCTCGGAGTCGCCGGTAAACTCCTCTGGGACCGACACACCGCCGACGACGAGCCAGAAGTTGACTTCTCGGATGTTCTTGATGAGGAGACGCTTGAGGAGAGCCACGCGGAGGGCCAACTCCTTGACGATATTTCCGAGTCACACAAGACGGTGACCGCGCCAGCAGCCATCGAGTGGGGGACACGATCCGCACGCGTTGGCGAGCAGTGGACGACGACACTATACATGGCTGACTACGCCGATTACCCGAGCGATGGATATCTGAGCGACCTCTTCGAGTTGACTGACGTTGAGTTCGACCTCACAGCGCACATCACCCCGAAGAACCAGCAACGAGCGCGGAACGAACTACAGGATATCGCTGATGACCTCCAAGTCGACGCCGACCTCGAGCAGAGCGTCCGCAGTGCGTATCTACAGGAGCGAGCAAACGAAGCCGCTGCGACCTACAAGGCCGTCGAGAGCGGTGCGAACGTCTTCGACCAGGGGATGTTCGTCACGGTTCGTGCCGACGACAAGGAAGACCTCAGGGATTCGGTCCAGAAGGTCAAGAGTGCCCTTCGAGACGACCCAGTGAACCTCACGCCGAAGACCGCGATTTGTCGGCAGGACCTCGCGCTGCAGTCGGCTGCCCCAATCGGCGATAACGAGTTTGGCCGCGAATCCATCGCCCTCGGTGGCGCGGTGGGCGCACTCCTCTCGTCGCCACATAACGCGACCATCCTCGAAGAGGGCGGGGTCGAGTTCGGGATTCACAAGGATAACCAGAGCCCGGTCGTCATCGACCCGTTCGCCCGTGATAACGGGTACGCGATGTTCACTGTCGGCGACACGGGGTCTGGCAAGTCGTTCAGTTCCAAACAGAACTTCATCCGCTCCATCGAGCAAAGCAAGGACCGCATCGGCATCATCCTCGAACCACTCAACAACTGGGCAGGCGTCTCCGAAGCACTCGATGCGAAACGCATTACGGTCGGTGGGACACTCGGCCTGAATCCCCTGGAGATTCGCCAAACACCCGACCATGTCCAGCGAGCAATGGGTGAGGACGCGAGCCCGTTCAACGAGAAGCTCGACGACGCGATGAGCTTCCTGACGAACTTCTTCGCACTGCGCGGTATCTCGCTCGGTGACCGTCGGACGACGCTCGAACTCGGACTCAAGCGCGCCTACAAGCGCAACGACATCACCGACGACATCTCGACGCACAGCAACCTCAGTCCGACCATCAGGGATATGATGGACATCTTCGAGGACATGGTCGACGACCCCGAAGAGTTCGTCGTCCGGTCTGACGAAGAGGCCGGGAAGATTCGTGAGGACGCGACGTGGCTTCTTGACCAGCTTCGCCCCTTCGAGGACGACGGCCGATTCGGGAATCTCGGGCGCTCCTCGGAATTCGACATCCGCGACGAGAAAGTCATCTACCTTGACCTCGCCCAGCAGGAAGGCAGCGTCGATAGCAGTACGGCACTCACCATGCAGTTGCTCATCTCGCTCGTGTACGAACGAGCGAAAGAGACGGACAAGGAGGTCGTGTTCGTCATTGACGAGGCGCGGTACATCATGCAGGACGCCGCGAGCCTTGCGTTCCTTGAGACGGTGTTCCGACATCACCGCCATCACGACCTCTCGATTCGGCTCGTCACCCAGACCGTCGACGAGTTCTTCGAACACACCGAAAGCGAGGCGATTCTCGACCAGTGTGCGGTCAAGCAGTTCCATCAACTCGATGGGATGGACGAGGAGTGGGCCGACGAGTTCGGCCTGAATTACGCGCAAATGCGCTACGTGCAGGATGCGGTTCCCGGCAATGAGGACGCTGGATTCTCCGAGGCGCTCGTCGGCGTCGACGGTGAATGGCGCGGCATCAAGGTCCAAGCAATGGACAAAGAAAAGCAGGTTATCGATTTCGACCCGACCGAACAGACACGAGAATCACTTCCCGGTGCGGACCGAGATGCAGTCGATCCGGAGGTTCAAGCGTTCCGTGAGGACCTCCAACAGCGGGCTTCGAGTAATTCGAGCCCGGGAGTCGAGACAGAAACGGATGGCGGGTCGGAGGTGGACCAACCGCGATGAAACGCGAATACCTTCGCGTGACACCAACCTCCGAGGAACTTCCAGCCAGCAACGTCTCAACGGTCCTCGCCAGCCTTCACAAATTGACGACTGAAGAGACATCTGGCCTTCTTGAGAAAGTTAATCCCCTCAAATCAACACAGCCACTTCGCTTCGAGTTTCTGGCGATTAGTGAAGGACGGGACGCTCCCGTCGAGTTCTACTACGGGGCAGACGACCATCTCGATATTCTCGAACGACGGCTTCGCTCTATCTATCCGTCGACGTTCGACATCAACCGGGTCAAGATCGACCCCGCGACAAAGCTCATTCCACCAACTGAATACGAACGCGAAGAGTTCAGAGAGAGCCTCGATAGTGGTCAATTGCTCTACGAGTTTTCCGAGGACGAGCAGGTCGAGAGTGACCCAGACACCACCACTGAGCCTGATTCGAACGCCGTAGATACCTCCGCGGAACTATCGGAATCGACTGAAGCTAATATCGATTCAGACGCCGATACCGTGGTCGAGACCGAGACAGGTCTCTTCCAAATCGACGCTCAAGAGACGGGGTCCGAGGGTTTTCTACCGACCTCGGTTCGGAAACCAACACTCACGACGGATGGCACGATTCTGGCTCGCCAAGCGATTGACTACCTCCAACCGATAGGTGTGCGGTGGCGTGGTGTCGCCACCCGGAAAGACGACTGGATGACGACGCTTACCCACGACACCGACTCCGAGTCCACGACATCCGACTCGACAAGTGAGTCGACGGGAACACCGCTAGCGGTGCTCATTGACGAGCTAAGTAGCTCCGAGCATCCGATTGGATTCCAAGCGCTCTTCCAGCGCCGACCGAGTTGGGTTTCGGACGCAGAGCTTCGACAAGAGGACCTGAAAGACGGTCGGGATACATGGAGTCAGCGATGGATTGGACCACTACTCGAAAGTGAATCCATCGATACGGAAGACCGAGAATTAGGTGAGACTGTGGAGAACCGCATTGAGCGGATCTCCGAGAAGAACCCAAAGCGAACGTTCACGGTCAACCTACGAGCAGTCACAGTCCCAACGAGCGAGGATGCCACGGCGAAACTAGAGTCGAAGATGGAGTCGCTCGCCCCAGTCTTCGACCCGCTTGATGGGAAATTCTACGAGGTTGAAGGCCAGCGATTCCGCCACGCTGGCTGGCGACAGAAGACCAAAACGAAGAACGCTCGCAAGGCCCTCAAACGCATTCTCGACCGAGAACTCCTGACGGATAGCGGAAAGACCCGGCCCGACCTCGTGTTGAATGCAGACGAACTAGCGAACTTCATTCTCGTTCCATCGAGTGAACAACTCAGCGTCGAAGGAATCAGAGGAACACGGGCGGAACAACGGAGTCGCAATCCACTCCCACGTCCACACCCGGATTTGATGCGTGAGTTCCGTGATGGAATGGCGATCGGCTACGCGCTTGACGAAGACGGTGAACCCGAAGACACCCCCGTACACATTCCGTCGAGCCTGTTGCCAGTCCACTACGGCATATATGGAACAACAGGGTCAGGAAAGTCAATTTTAGCGAGTAACAGTTCTCTCTCGCTATACGAGAACACGAGCGGGCCGACCATTCTCATCGACCGGAAAGGAGACGGGATGGCCACGAACTACATGCGTGCCCATGCCCGCCGGTTCGGAATGACAGATCTTGAAGAGAACGTGATTCACTTCGATATCCCGAATACACTCCCCGGCTTCTCGTTTTTCAACCTCACCTCCTCGCTAGCAAACGGCCGACGGCGTGTCGATGCTGTCCAACGCAAGGCCGACCACTACGAAGAGATTCTGAAGCTCGCAATGGGCGAAGACAAATATGACCGAGTCACCGTGTCGAACAACCTGATGAAGACTCTTATCAAGGCGCTCTTTGACGAGGAACACGGCCGTGAGAACGGTGTTTACCGAGAGTCAGTCGACTATTTCGCCCACCGGCAACTGGAAAACGCCGTTGACCAACTTCAGAATGCAGGGCCACCGAACCCCGACTTTGAGCAGGCTCCCCAGTCAAGCGATGAGGAAGACACCCGGATGATTCGACGGCAACTCGACCTTGATGAGCGTGCGTTCAAGAACGTAGTTGGTGGTGTCGGGAATCGTCTTGCGTATATCTCGCAGAATAGCCATCTGCGCCGGGTGTTCAATAACACCGAGAATCGATTCGACTTTCGGGATATCCTTGACGAGGATACGGTCATCATATTCGACCTTGGCGATTTGCGCGACGACGGTGCGCACTTGATGACTGGCCTGATACTGAGTAATCTCCAAGATGCGCTCAAAGAACGCAAGCAGAACGTTGGCCAGTATCCGGATGATTACGTAGTTAACCTGTTCATTGATGAGGCGGCATCACTCGTGGTCTCCGACATCATGAATGACCTCCTGGAAAAAGGACGGAGTTTCCGGCTTTCGGTTGGGTTGGCGATGCAGTTCCCCGAACAAATCGAATCAGCAGGCGGTCGGCGAATGTACTTGAACGTCCTCAACAACATCGGGAGTTCGCTCGTCGGGAACGTCAACGTCGACCGAGAGTTAGCCCGAGCGATGGCTCACGAGGAGATGGACCCGGACGACTTCGCCAACCGGATTCGGTCGCTCCCCCGTGGTGAATGGATCGCCAACTTGCCAAGTCCGACATTTGGGAAGACCGGTCCGTATCCGTTCAGTCTTAAACCCCTCCCGATTCCAGCAGGCCATCCCGAGAGTGACCACCCGCTCACACCACGAGAAGAACAACAGTTCACCGAGACGCTGTCGGCAATACATGAACGCGTTCAGGAGGAATACGGGGTTCCCGAAACTACTGGTGAGCCACGTACAGACACACCTGCGGAACTTCACGAAATCCTCGACATAAGTGACGACGAGTTGGATGTCGCTATCTCGAAGGTCGTGCGAGGTATCCAACTTCGAGAGGACGTTCGGGAGGAGAATGGATGGGTGGCAGTCGAAACAGTCGATGATGAACTCCGGTATTTGTTCGAGGATGTCGACGCGGACGCACCATCGTACGAGGAACTAGCGACAATTCGCCAGCGCTCGCGGTTCCTCGAGACAACCGTCGACATCGATATCGACGAGATTGTCATCCGACTCACCGAGGCGGGTGAAGACATAGCGACCCCGGATACTGGAAGCGTCCAAGCCGCCGGAGGAAGTGACCACGACGATGCACTCCTCGAAATCGAGGCGGAATTGACGGCGCTCGGGTTCACCGTCACGATACTCTCTCAAGACGGAAATGAGAAACCCGACGCACGAGCGACCCACCCGGACATCGAGGAGACGTTCGCAATCGAGGTCGAGACGACAACACCAGAGAACCCCGTAAAGGTGCTGACGAATTTCCAGAAAGCCCAGAAGACAGCGGAAATACCGCTGTTCATCGTTCGTCCCGGTTCGTCGAAAACGGCCTGGGCCGAACGAGTTGAAGGAATTCTCTCTCCACCAGTCAGACACCTCCAGAGTGGTGAAACACAATTCTACACGCACGACTCTAACCTCACGTTCAACGGTGGTGCGACCGAAGACGGCGGAGTGACTGCCGTCCGTCCTATCGCAGAAGAAACTGATACAAACCGCACGGTTTGGCTGCAGGAGGATGATGCAATCATCCTCCGGGACGAGACTGAAACAGAGCATCTCCGAACGTCGTCGCTTGCGTCCGTAACTAAAGACCGAGTACCAGCGATATACAGCTACGACCAGACTGCAAACGAGTACCTCGTCCACGCTCGCGGCGAGACATCTACCTACGAGTCAAAAGTCGCATTTAAGGAGGACTGGGTTCCCGTCAAAAAGCCGTTCGTCCCCGAGGATGAGCTTCCACACTCAACCTACGGGAATGATGCGTACGGAATCATAATTCTCCCGATGGACGGTGACCCGGTGTTCTACAAAAACGGTACAACGAGTTCAACCCAATCCCTGCTCGACACATCGTTTACCGTTGGCTCTCCAGACTCTCTTGAGAATGGAACCCAGTCTGGTCAGACTCTAGAGACTACAGAACCGGAGACACCGGATGAACCTACTTCTGACGACTTTGAGGTGTCTGCAACTCCTTTACAGGATGAGAACTGGAAGGAAGATCCGGACGCCGCAATCGGGCGCTTTGCAGCCGAATGTGTCCGTGAGGACGAAGCCGAATCAGTCACCTCTGCAGAGGTGTACACGGTCTACGAAACGTGGGCTGACACCCATGATGTAGATCCGGACTCAAAGAGTTGGTTCGGTCGTCGTCTCGGCAATCACGTGACCTTCGAGCGAACAACTGAGCGGAAAGGTGGGTCACAAGTGCGGTGCTACGATGGCATCGCACTCCAACAACAGGAGGAAGAAGATGAATAGCGGATTCAGCCATTTTGAGCTAGGTGAACGCCTCAAACAGCATTCTACGTTACGGCAACAGGCCCAGATGTCCGTCGGCCAGCAATCTCGGGAAAAACGCAAGACGGCGTCGTGTTACGGCAATAGGTGGATTGCCGTAACACGTAAACCAGCCCTTCGAAATGCCGTAAATGCTGTTCAAACGCAACTCAGGGAGTGTACGTCAGGACGGCAGATTCTGTTACAGCAAAAACCAACTACTATAGAACGGGGGGTCCCCGTTGGAACTCGCGGATTGAAAGAGGGAAGAGAGATGGTGGGTAGTTTCTGGTGGCTCGCTTGGGGCGAGAGCCATGCGAGGTGACTTCGAGTGAGTGTTGATGTAAATGTCCTACCAGACGAGTTGTGTGAACGCGAGCAATGGGTGTGCTGGAAGGAGGAGCAACGGGATGGGAAGGCGACGAAGATTCCAGTAACTCCTGGGTCGGGTGGGTTCGCATCCTCGACGGACTCGGAGACGTGGACGGGATTGGAGACCGCGTTTGACTACGTCGAATCGGGGAATGCTGATGGCGTCGGGTTCGTGTTCACCGATGATGATCCAATTGTGGGGGTGGACCTCGACGACTGTCGGGACCCCGAAACCGAGGAGGTTGACGAGGCGGCACGTGACATTATTGAGCGTCTCGATTCGTACACAGAGGTCTCACCATCCGGAACTGGCTACCACGTGCTCATCAAGGGTGGCCTCCCTGATGGTCGGAATCGGCGTGGGAGTTTCGAGTTGTACGAGACGGCGCGCTTCTTTACTGTGACCGGTGATCACGTCGAGGAGACGCCGTCGTGTGTTGCACGACGGCAGGACGCGCTCACGGCCATTCATCGTGAGTACGTCCAAGACACCGACGATAGTTCGGAGGCCGAACCTGACCGGCGTGAGAGCACTGACGAAGAGTCCACGACGAATGGACCATCCAGCGTCGATGTGGATCTTGCGGACGAGGAGTTGCTGGAGAAGGCGATGAATGCGTCGAATGGCGCGAAGTTTGAGCGTCTTTGGAAGGGGAATACGGGTGGATACGATAGTCAGTCGGAGGCTGATATGGCGCTCTGCAACATGCTGGCGTTCTGGACTGGTGGCGACCACACACGGATGGACGAATTGTTCCGCCAGTCGGGGTTACTTCGTGACAAATGGGATGAGGTCCACTACGCCGATGGCTCAACGTACGGCGAGAAGACGATTGAGCGAGCAGTAGGGAATACGTCGGCGTTCTACGACCTAGAACCGAGAGAGGACTCGCCTCAGGACTCTACCTCGACTGGGGACTCCTCTGCCGATGCTGGCCGTGACGGGTCTAAGCGGAGTCAAGCGTATCTCACCGAGAAGAATCGGCTGTTAACCGAGCGTGTCGAGGAGCTAGAGACGCTTCTCGAATGGAAGAACGAGCGTATTGAGGAACTCGAAGCAGAAGTTGAGCGACTCACAATTGAACTCACGGAGCGTGACCAAGCGACAGATCAAACCCACGAGGAGCCTGTTGTTGGTGGTGGGAATCGAGACGATGAAGAATCACAGTCGGAGTCTGTCTGGGGTCGGACGAAGCGATTGTTCGGAAACGACTCCGAGTGATAGTTTTTGTGCGCCTGAAGGGTGAGGCACACCTTGGACGAGACTTTGGGAACGACGATAGCTTGAGAACACGAATAGTACGACAGTAGAGAGAATACCATTGACCACCAGTAGTCTGAAGTTCATGGACTTTGAACTAGTAGATATGACTCACCCACAGCAAAACCGCGTTCTTCCAGACGGAGGGATTGACATCCGAGACCCACCCCCAACCGACATGTTGAATGAGGAGACGCTGACACCGGAAGCGCTTGCCAGAAACGCCCCTGGATTAGAGACCGTTGTCGAGCTTCTCAATCAGCCAGCACTCGCCCGTGTGTACGTGTACGTCTGCTATTGGGGGCCAGTTACGCCACCAGAGGTCATGGATAATCTCGACCTCTCGAAATCAACCACCTACGAATACGTCGACCGACTGGTTGACCTCGGACTTATCGACCGTGATGGGTCGACTCGGCCCCAGCAGTTGACTGCCGAGCCACTCGTTCTTGTTGAACAACAGCTCCCGATCATCATCACGCCAACTGTGCTCCACGCCTTTGCGCTCCAGGAGGTCGACGAAGACGTCGCGTACTTTGTGGACCGCCATGGCATCGGCAAACTCGTCGCGGCACTCCGTGGCGCAGGACTCCACTTCGCAGGGAAGACCACCCAACGGATGGTTGCGAGCGATATCGACGTGCGGGACGCCGACGCGATGCTGATCGTGTACGCGCTAGTGCCCGCGCTCGCAGTGGGACGTGACCACGACCCCTACTTCGAATACCTCTTCCCTGATGTCCACGACCAGATGGACCTTCCCGACCCCAAGGAGACGGAGACGACGCCAGCGGAACCACAGGACGACGAGCGAGAAGAATAGATGGGTCAGGATACTCCGTTGTCGGATGCGACGACTGTTCTCGTTGATGCGAACGTGTTCATCGCACTTGGTCGCCCATCGAAACCACAGTACAGCCGGTTCCAACGCGCGGTCCAGACAGCTGATGTTGTGCTAAAACTCCCACGCCGGGTGATCGGTGAACTCGGTGGACCACAGACAGACCGCGTACAGACAGCGCTTGAGGAAGGATGGGCGGAGATAATAGATGCACCAGATCCGACGGATGGGGATGCTGTTGCGGCAAGCGATATTGCCAAGCGAACAATTGCAAGCGAAACTGGGCAGGCCGAACATGAAGTTGAAAAGACAGACGCAATTCTTGCAGGGCTTGTCGTCCAGTACGTTCGCGACCGCGCAGAGCCAAACGTCGTTGTCCTCACAGATGATCAACCAGCTAGAGAGGGATTGAAAAATGCAGTGACCGCACAGGGCTATACGGATGTGATTACCGTGTGCGGACTTACAGATGTCATCGGGGATGATGCTGGGAGCTCAATGCGGCTGATTTAGTCTGAAGACGTACGAAGACATCAAAGGCCACGAACTCCACACCGCCGCTGGCGATACTGACGTGGAGTTTCCAGGTATGGCGGAACTCATCGTTGAGTTCTGGGCGAGTGCCGACGAGTACTGGGAAACAATCGGCGGCACTCCACCACGCCCCTACTAAACAGTAATAGCATCCACAGCCAATCATGACTACACTCCACATCACCGTCGGCGACCGAGCACAGCTCCGTGAGGACACCCTCAACTTCATCCAACACGCCAAAGAAGACGAGTTAGAAGCGAGCGACGAACGTGCCGTCCTCCAGTTTGGCACCTACGATGATTTCGTCGACAGCCTCACGCCACTCCGGCTTGAACTCATCAAAGCAATTGCGAACGACCAACCTGAGAGTATGCGTGAGGCCGCCCGCCTTGTCGACCGGGATGTGTCCGATGTTCATTCAGATTTGAAGCACTTGGAGGTACTCGGGATTCTCGAACTCAAAGAGGGCGGCCCTGGTGGTGCAATCCAGCCAGTTGTGCCCTTCGACAAAATCGAGATGCACATCGACTACCCTCTCCTTGAGGACGGGGATACAGAGAGTACACCCGCAAGCGCAGACTAACCACCAATTTCAAAATTGTTAGACAGTTGCGATGGCGTTTATGAAGGAACGGAGTGATATTCCACTATGACGGAGACCATCACGGAGCGTGTTCAGGAGATTTCTGAGGTACGAGGTCTCTCCAAGTCCGAGATTTTCGAACAGGCCTTCGAGCGTGGTGTCGAGATCCTTTGGATAGACGTCGTACTATCCCAGTATTTGGATGGCGAAATTGACCGAGACACCGCAATCGAACTTGTCGGTCGAGACCAAATCAAGCGTGCAGAACGCGAAGTTGAAGCAGTCGAGGATGATGTCCAGTGGGGCCTCGATGCATGAATGTCGAAGCCACTAATCCTGGTTCACGTATACAGGTATGCGTAACGAGTTTCTCTCCGTTTTCCTCTGCTACTCGATTGCTTCGTCTCTTACACGGAGATTCGTTGCGCTACCGAGAGTCGAACGCTCTGAACAAGCAGAGTGACTGCCCACGTGAGTTATGACGACGAAAACACCAACATGGCCCGAGAACATGGATACGTCAGCACGTGTCCGTCATGTCGCGCTAACGCAGACTGAGCCACGTACTGCGGAGTGGGTTGCTAGGGAGGCAGACGTCCCACGCGAGATTGCTGTGACGTATCTTGAGCAGATGGTCGAACAAGGCAATCTGGAGGTCGTCGAGACGGCCGAGGAACGGAGTTACAAGCTAGATCGCGTCACGCAGTTCCTCCGTGAGGTCCGTGAACTTGCAGAAACACACCCACTCGACGAACTCTCACGGGAACTCAACGCAATTGGCGAGGAGATTGATACATGGAAGGACACCTACGAGGTTGAGTCACTCACAGAACTGCGCCAGAGCGTCAGCCGTGACGACTTCGATAGTGAGGGTCGACGTGAACGCCTCGAAATTATCGACGAGTGGGCGTACAATATCGAGATGCATGAAGCATTGCAACTCGCAATCAGCCTCAAGAATTCGCTCACGACACTCGGAGTTAAGTCGCCTCCCGAAGAGTCATCCACGAAACACCCGCATAGAAGATAGTCAGACCGATTGTGCTATTGTTTAGTTGTCGTGGGTTCCTCTGGTAAGAAGGTCCTCGTCGTATCAAAGAACGAATTGGCTCGGTGATTGCCTCACTATACGGTGCATACCCCAAAGGCTCAGGTGTGGGAGACCCAAATGGGGGATTTGGGGAAAACAGGGTATCCCACGCCTTGACTGGTTCTAGCCACTCGATATAAACGTGCGGTATTGGGACTGCATTGCTCTCCCGAGTCACGTCTCTCAACAGCAGACAATTCCAGCAAGCCCAAATTATCGCTCTTGTGTAGAGCTACGGAAAGCCCCTGTAGTTACACTGAGCCAGCCATAATCTGGGAGTATGTCGTCTGCTCAGCCAGCGTTCGGCGCAATGTTTCGAGAGCTGATCGAGCTGGGCGCCGTCGAGATCGACACCGAGCCGCTCGATGCCCGCATCGAGCAGCGACTCAAGGAATTCTGGGAGAACACGTCCTGTCCACGGTGCGGACACACCGCTGTTCAAACGTGGCCGCATCTCGACCGCGTGTGGTGCCGAGACTGCAACTTCAAGCCGGTCTACACCTACGGAACGCCGTTCCACGAGAAGCACCTCACCACAGGAGAGGTGCTTCTCGCGTTCACGCTCTACGCCGATACGTTGCTCAGTATCAACCAGATCGCGCCGTTGCTCGGGCGAGCCTACAAAACCATTCACACGGCGATTCGGGAGGTGGAAGCCGCGATCCATCGCGGCTTCCCCGTCGTCTGGAGCCTCCTCAACCAAACCATCGACGGACCGATACAAGTCGACGAATCTGGTGAGGTCTGTTCGGGCTACAAAGGACAAGAGCCGCCGCGGCACAGCCGTTCTCGCGGCGGCTCGTCCCAGAGAGGCCGATCACGCTGGCGAGGGCGTCACGGTGATCAACTGACGCTCGTCGCGGCGTGCCGCGACTCGCTTCGCGTGATCCGCGGCCAACTCGGCATCGACTACGACGGTGATCTTGAGCCAGTGATTCAGGCGGCTGAAGACCTCTCCCAGCCACTGGGAGAGGTCTGGACCGACGGTCTCCAAGCCTACCGAGAGATGGAGCGTGACCATCGAACCGTCGTGCACAAGGAACGGTACGTATCGCCCGACGGCGTCCACATTAACCAGGCTGAGTGCCTGTTTTCGCTTGTTCAACCATGGCTGCGGAAGTTCCGCGGCCTGTCCAAGCAGGGCTTGGAACAGGCCGCTCGCACCTTCGGCATTGTTCGCTCACTCATCCTGGCTGGCAAATCCGTCGACTCAACCATTGATTGTCTCGTTATCGGGACTTTCCGCAATTCTACATAAGAGCGCAAATTATTAACCAACACACGTTGGTCTTTCCGAGTTACAATGCAACTTGCTCGCTGAACAAGCTGCTGTTCAGGTAGCACACTTCTTGTTGACCATCTCGATAATGCATTACGAGAGAAAAGACCAACGGTACTAGTCGGGAGCGACTGTTGGTTAAGTTGGGGGCTCCTCGACACAATAGCGACACTATCCTCGAACGCCCTCGGGCGCTCGCGGTCACTCTGTAAGATATCTGTGCCTCTCAGCACCAGTCGGCACAGATAGTCGCTCACAGAGCCAACCATGTCCTTCGGACGCGAGCACCCGGCCCCATTCATTCCCACCCTGTGGACGATTCAGCCATCTTGAGCCACCACAGCAGTACAGCGCGGAAACCCTCCTTTAGGGGTGGGAGGAAGCGCGTAAACTCTATTAACTAGATTCTACGATATCGGTGGGTGTGAACAGCGAGACATCATCTCGCTCGTCTGCAGTCTGTTGAAGTCCATTTGAGAAGCCAGACCGACAGAAACAGCAGTAGTGGTAGTCGGGCGACCCGCCGTTCGGTGGCGTCCACTGGACGTGTGTTGCACTTCGTTCGAGGTCGGCTAAATCGCCTTCTGTCATTTCTCGGGTCGTGTATTTGCACTCACCAGCGACGAGCGTCCCGTCGCTCGCCAACCCGACAACGTCAAGTTCATGATGTTTGTGCCACCAGTAGCCGATCCCCTGATATGTTTTCGGGACTAACGACGGGAGTTGATTCTGGCAGACGATCTCGAACATTGATCCCATGTAGTCCGAGAACGTCGTCTCAACGAGTTGTTCGTAGGCGTCCTCGCCAAGTTGTGCGAGTTTCCCTTCTCGCCCGTAGACGTATCGAAACCAGAAGCGGAACAACGGTTCTTTCAGTCGATACCGGCTTTTCCGAGTCGAGTTCGGGTTCGCCGTTACCGGAATATCTCGTTCAACCAATCGGAGTCGCCGGAGCTTCGAGAGGTATGACCCGAGTGCGTTCGAATCGATGCCAGCGAAGTCAGCAATCTCATTCGCTTCACGCTTGCCCATGGCGATCGCTCTGAGGATTGTGTAGTAGGTCTGAGGCTCACGAATCCCAAACTCCGTTCGTAACAGAAACTCTGGCTCGTTATGGAGCACGCCATGTTCTGAGAGCACATGTGATTGCACGTTCTCAGTGAGTGATGCAGACGGAGTGAGCGCCTGCAAGTAGTACGGAGTACCTCCGAAAACCCCCCATGTCTGAATGACCGAATCCGGGTCGTCTTCCGGATAGAATTGGCGTGCATCTTCAAGTTCGAGTGGTGGCAAATCAATCGTGGCTGTCCGCCGACCATAGAGTGGACTTCCACCACTCAGTACCTTCTCTTCCATGATACTGATCGATGAGCCAACGAGAACGAGCGTTATCTCAGTTTCTTCGAGGTGCATGTCCCACACACGCTGAATCTTCGAGGGCAGCGTATCATCCGATTCGATAAGATATGGGAATTCGTCAAGAACGACAACTGCATTTTGACGTCCGAGAACTCGGAGGAGTGCTTCCCAGTCTCGCTTGATGTCCTCAATCAGCGGAAATGTCTCACGGGCAGTCTCAATGAAGTTCGTAAGTTGTACTTCCGGGGTCTCCTCGGTCGCCTGCCAGTAGATTGCGTCATCTCGGTCTTCGATTGCTTCACGAACGAGTGCGCTCTTGCCGAGTCGGCGACGTCCATACACAACGAGCAATTCTGCGGTATCACTCTCGAACCGTGAGTGCAACATCTCAAGTTCGTCCTCTCGGTTAACAAAGCGCGGATAAGCCATACCCCTCCTTCGAGCCAACTGAAGATAATACTAGCGATTATCTAAATCACGGTTTTACTAATTACGATTTTACTATTGCGCCGTTATCGATTTTTGTGCGCCCGGCAGGACTGCGGGCGCACCCGATTAGCCCGCTGATTCTGAATGGGATATCGCGCACTCATCGCCTACGAACGACCAAACGCATCGCACACCCTCCACTACTCGCACAACGGAGCCCTCGACTACCAGCTGAAACACCAACTCACGTCAGAGACGCCCTTCGGTGGTGACCACCCAACCCAATGGGCTCACGACCACTTCGAAGCCCTGCAATCGAGCACGGAGACGACCGCGGACGCATACGCCGTGGACCGACAGTCACAGACACCAGTCAACCCAGACCCGATTGCCGTGGGTGTCTCGCTGGACGAAGTCTGCTCGGAGTATCTTGACTATCTCCACCACGAAGCCTTCTACGTGGTCTCACAGGACTTCGAAGTGACGGCGTACCGAACCCGGTGGCTTGGCCTTGAGTACGACTGCGAGACCGTCGAGTCCTCGGAGACGACAGGGAATGGTGTCCTCCAGTCCGTCAGTTGGCGGGACGGCGAACCTGTCGACGAGGAGTACAGCCACGGCCAATTCCAAGCGTTGAAAGATGTCATCGGTGACCGCGTTGACGACGGTGAACTCACGCCCGGGGAGGCACGGGCGTACATCGTCGAGAAACTCCGGACGTGGAGTCCTGGCGAGATAGCGGTCATCGGTCCCCTCAACGGCGTGTTGTGAGGTGTGGCGCACAGGGGGAGTTTCTGGTGCGCCTGCAAGGGGTGCAGGCGCGACCTCGTGGGTCGCGTCACACCAATGACTGAGAATACTCGACATTCGTTCGGCCAGAGTCGTATCGATGCAGTTGAACACGACCTCGAACGCTGGTTACTCCGACAAGCGCAAGCCGGTGTCCCCGAACTCGTACTCGTCGGCCTCCTACGAGAGTACGCCGACGTGATTGAATGCTGTGGCGTCATCCCACGCTCATGGGGCGAGGCGTCGCCGGAACGCCAGCACTCAACGTGGAGGCCGCCACGTCGATGAGCGTTCCTCAGCTGCTACACCGTCTCTTCACAAGGCAGACTAAATCAACGACCGTCTATGAGTGCCGGTACTGTGGGACAACCGTCGACTCGCAGACAGACTCCTGTCCATACTGTGGCCCGACAGAAGTCGTCGAATACGAACTACCCTGAGGCAGGTGGCTTTGTGACCCTGTTCAGTCTTTGACTATATCTTTGCCACCTACTGATTTCAGCCTTCTAGCGGCCAGTGACTGGTACTAAGTACGAGTTCGTGACCAACACCTCGGTCATGGACTGGAGTGCGTTGGCGGTGATAGGTCGAGCACGACCTCAAAGGCGGTGGCGTCCGAGTCTATATCGGCGGCTGCAGTCGGTATTACTAATTCCCGTGTGACACGCCAATTTCGAATCGACGCTCGCGCGAATAGGTCATCCTGAGGCGCATGAAATTGCACACGTACCACCGTGACCTAGTTTTCTGCGGTTACTGAGCAGGAGTTCGTATATAAAGGAGCACGTCTACGGCGTGATCGGGATGAGTGAGCGAGCGCGGTCGCGGTCGAACGCGAAGCATTTTGCACACGTGGCCAGCGCACGGCGTGTGCAATTCTGGGCGTCGATTCCTGAGCGCGTCTGACCGCGTGTTTGTGGGTGTGTGACCGCGTGTGTAGAGTTGGAGAAGTTATAGACCCTGAATGACTTGGGCTCTAGCCGATGAGAACTAATCTGCCCTTACTGACCATTTATTACCTCTCCCTTATGAAGCCATCTTATGGTTTCCGAGGCAGTCATTTTGAGCGGGTTATTTGGAGTTGGCGGTTCAGTCGCAGGATATCTTGTTGCGGGGTGGTTCAACCTCAAAAGTACTGAGAAGCAAGTATCTGCTCAGCGTGACCAACTAGATAAAAGACTGCAAGCGCAAGAAGAGCGATTAGAGGCTCAAATTCAATCAGAAGACGCCAGAAGACGAGCAGAGTACTATCTGGACAAAAAAGTAGAATCACTTATTCAGACGCATTCTACTCTTGAGGAGACGCGTAGAACTTACAAACGCATTGCCGATAAGGCTGGACACGGCGGTATTTCCGAAGAAGATCATCAGGATGCGATTGATTTGTACTTCGAGTACAAGAGTACGGTTGACCGTGTCTCCATTTTTCTTGACGAATCCCAGCACGAAATCCTACTTGATGTTTTTAATATATTGCACGACACCAATCCATATCTGTCTCGGGCAGTCAAACAGCCTGAAAATGTTGACTACCGAGAGTTCGATTTAGCGGAGTATAACGACCGATTCAACGAAGCCGAAGAGATGCTTAAGAAGGAAGTAAAAACCCCTATTGACTCACTCTCGTCAGGTAGGGATAACAAGTAGACACTCTCTGAGAGGGAATTTCTTCACTTTCACTTCTACTTCGTCCACGGCTGACCTTCTTACCCCTCCCTCCGCGCTCTTACTCGTGACCGAAATTGACTCCGTCTTTCCGATGGATCGCGTCCTGACCGACGAAACGCGTACTCGCATCATGAGCGCGTATCGGCGACTCCTCTCAGCCCCCGAGTCGGACTACGAAGAAGTCGAAGCCACGGACGGGCCTCTCCTCGACGCCGAGGTCCTTCACCTCCAACAGTTCGAGGACAACTCGGTACAGCCGACGTCCTCCTCGACCACGGCGACGGGCCGACGCTGGTGACCGACGAGGTCGCGGAGTGCTCGCATCACGTCGAGGGCGAGGAGGTATCGTATTCCTTCAAACACCGATCGTCCGGGCTGATTCCGTGGTTGAAGTCGCTTCTTGGATACGGTGAGAGCCACTGGTACGTAACAAACGAACGGCTCATCAAGTACGATAAGATAGCGGGTGGTCTCGGATTCTGAGAGGTCCCTCTCGAGAATATCACGTCCATCGAATACGGACGGAAAATCGATCTTCAGGCGCTGGCAATCGGAATTATTACGCTTCCAATCCTAATTGGAGTCCTGATTATATTGGGCACTCTCTTCCGTCGGCCACAGGTCCTCGAACTACACGTTTCGGGTGGGTCGAATCTCTCGGTCGAGATCTCGAAAGGAACCGATCTCGAGGTAATCCTCTGGTACTTGCCCACTCAGTGGAAAATTGATTCCGAGTAATACAGAGTAGCGAGACACTCTAACGATTCTGTCGCGGTATTATCCTCAATGACCCTGCCTGTCGTCATAGAACGACCATGAGACGATCCAGGTCAGGAGACGACGTTTAGAAAGGAAATCTTCACAATGGAATACTGACAAACGAACCGCTTAGTGAACGACACTAGTGGACTATACCTTATTCCGGTGAACGACGAGTGGCGAGACGAGTTCAGACGCTCTGTTGAATCGCCAGTCAATCTCACGGCTTACGAGGACGTGCCACCGCAATTGGAGGGGTTGACGGAACGCAGAATTTGGGGGACAACCGAGACAGACGCGAGTAAGAAACAGACCGCAATCGATCAGATGACATCCGGTGATTCCGTCTTATTCTATCACGACGGGGAGTTCATCGCAGGTGGACGCGTGCGACGCACCTTCGAAAACTCGGACGTGGGGCGACTCCTCTGGAACGAACCGCGGAGTAGGCATATCTTCACCATCGAGGACTTCACCACGGACGTCCTCGCTATTGAGCATATCTGGAACCTGCTTGGGTACAAGGGGCGGCCAGTCGTGCAAGGCTTCACTCGCGTCGCCGACCAGCGCGTTGCAGGGTTGGTAGACGACTACGGCTCTGTCGAAGCCGCCATATTCGACGAAGGCTCGGATGAGCCATCTGAGGCGGAGATTGAGAACGCACAGACCGAATTGAAGCAAGCCGTTGCTGGTGAACCCCGGCTCACCGAAGCTGAAGACGAGTTCACAGAACGTCGACAGCTGGCCCGGGACGCAGCGTTCGCACGACTCGTCAAAGAAGCGTACGACGATACGTGCGCGATGTGTGGACAGAGTCGAGAAACCCCTGACGGACGGCCGGAGGTCGAAGCAGCCCACATCTATCCGAAGGAACAGAACGGGCGTGATGATATCCGAAACGGCATAGCGCTCTGTCGGCTTCACCACTGGGCATTTGACTCCGGTTGGCTCTCACTTGCAGACGACTACACAATTCTCGTCCGGGACTGCCCTGACCGGAATGGCTACCACGAGTTCAAACAACTCGAAGGAAAGAGAGTCCGGCTTCCGTCCGATGAACGATTTCGGCCAGACCAGCGGTTCATAGCGAAACATCGAGAACTCCACGGCTTCAAGAACAGCTCTTAGCAAACTCCTTCGGAGTGACGCAGCGTCCACTAACTGTAACTAAATGAGTCACGCAGTCCACGTTACTACGGAATGCTAATCTACTTGCTTACTGCGACTCGCCAATGCCACGAGCCTAGACGCAGTTTAGAACTCACCACATTCCGTCACCCCGAGATTAGATTCCAATAACAAGATTATTTTCACGTAGCCGAGGATACTTCTTACCGGTCATGGTTACTGGAGTAACTTCGTTCATCTCATTCGACGATGTTCGTAGCGAGATAGATTCGAGCTATCCGAATCCCGGCCAAGACGTTGAGACGGACTTGCAAATCTCAAATAATGGTTATAGCCATCGCTTGGTAGGCAACTGTGTCGAATTCCTCTGTCGCGTCTGGTTGTACCGCCAGTGTGATTCTATTATCCGTCCGAACCATCCTGCGTATACGGACGGTTCGGAGATTTTGGACCGTGCTGAGCGATGGGGTCGAGACACGAGTGACTTCCAATACCAATACGAATGGAATTCAACGGAGAACCCGCCAGTTCGAGTCTCCGTTTTGATGGGTTCGTTTGGGAGGACGAGAACAATCGTGCCTCAAATCGAGAGGAGTGGGAAGAACAGTTGGAGAATCGGGCAGACTGGCGACCACGTCCAAGCCCACTCACCTGGCGATATGATGAGGAGCTTCGGACGGTTGTTGAGCAGTTCATCGAGACAGGAATGAATACTGAGGGGGTGGTAAAAGCGGCCTTGCTGAACGCTGGTTGGCAGCCAGACGAAGTGGTTACCTCGTGGGTCGATCGCGCCGCGATTGAGGACGAGCTACGCGACGAGATGGCGAGTCTGTTTCAATTGTTCCGTGAACAAGCCTGGACCGACGGCGAGCACCTCATAGAGAATCCACGCTTTGGGATGCACCAACACATCCTGCCTGGGGAGGGTGATTTCATCATTGATGATCTGTTAGTTGATATCAAAACAACTGAGAAGGGAAACTTTACGCCAGCATTCTGGCGACAGTTGTTGTTATACTATATGTTGGTGGATATCCAGCGGGAGCTGTATGAGGTTGAGGGACGAACCTATGGAAAGGAGGGATGGGATGGCAAGTACCCGGAGGTGTCACAGGTCGGGATCTATTTCGCCCGGCATGGGGAGTTGCAGACGGTCGATATGGATGACTTGTTGACGTCACCTGAATACGAGCGGTTCCGAGCAAGAATCGTCGATAAGGCCATTGAGGAAAACCGACACGCCCAGCATGACTATTCAGCAATTCGAGGTGTATTGACCGAGCCATATGATTACGAGCGCCAGCGGTCGCTCTCAGATTTCTAGTTCTAGTGACTATTCCACCAACGAGAAAGAACATAATTTCGTGTTTATGCTTGCTTTGACAACGAAAATATCTTGATCAGGCTCTAACACAACTCCGGTATGCCTCCGGAGCGACTCCGCAGTATCGTCCCAATGTTCGGCGGCGGGACTCACTACGTCGAGACGTTAGACTTGATTCTGGAGTTCGTTCAAGCTCATCAACCATCAACGGATGAACTCATCGGGTGGCATCGAGGGACGTTCTCGAACGTATCAAGACAGAAATCAATTATGCGGCGAGTCCGATATTTGAGGAAGGTCGGATTCCTTCGGGAAGACGAGGAGTACTGGCTGCTGGGGGGAGGCTGGCCGTGAGTACGTTCAGCAGCAGGATGTGTCGACGCTCCTCCGTATCATGTGTGAGCGCAACGTCGGGCTTCGGAGTCTGTTGTACGCGTTGTCTGCTGGGCCGATGACGATCATGGAGATTAGCGACCAACAGTTGGATACCCACCCTGAGTTAGGGTGGAGTCGCGGAGAGACAGATATGGCGAAGCAGCGGGCGAACTGGCTACGGAGCATGGACCTCATCGAAAAACGAGACGAAAAATCCGGGAACTGACTTGCAACCTTGGAAGCTGCACCGCGGGGTGATCCAGAGCTTACCCCGTAGCTCTGTCCCGACCTCATCCAGATCCAGTTGGAGTACACTATCCAGCTCCAGGACCTCCTCGATCGCATATAGAAAATTTTGTAGAGCTCACAAAATGATCTGTGTTTGCAGTAAACGCGAGAATATCAACTCCTACCGACCAGTTTCTGTATTCATTTCATGGGTGGTCTGAGAGTTCCGGAATTATTTCGCAGTCAAATTCGTTCCAGTGCAGTGAGATCGTCCTCACTTAGATTAAATAATTCGCCAACACAATGATTCACAATAACCTCTAAATCTGCTCTATCGCTCGCACTGTATTGATCGTAATTGGCTGACAGGACCTCGCCGACTGCCCGGATCAGATGGGTCGCAGTCGACTTCTTATCAGCTGTTAATAAACTTGAAACCCCCTCGTCAGTGACTATGGTCTTTATTTCTGAAACATCGAGTTGGTCTACGATCATACAGACTGCAGTGTAGAGATCTGAATTGAGATCAAAATCGATATATGGTAGGTCTGATGCCACTTCAATAGAGATCTCGAAATAGCCGTTCTGCTTAGGTGGGCAAAGCGGCTTCATATATTTGAAGACTGGCTCAGCATTGAGGAATCCTAGTGTGTAGTATTGGTCGAGGTCTCCGAGCGTGATTGCGCGGGCGTTTCCAGACCCAGTTGCAACAATGTATTCGTCCGTATCAATCGCAAACTGGCGATGGGCGATCATCGATCCCGTTACGATTTTTGTATTTTCGAAGTCTGTCGGCTCACCAACTCTGGCCATCGAATACCAGGGGTATCCTTTTTCTTCGAATGTCTCTCTAGAGTCCTTTCGTTCCAATAATCGTTGTTTGTATTGCGATAGTATTTCGTACGTTTGGGGGAATCTCTCTTCCAACTCGCTTTCATTTAATAGAACATATTCATCGTTCACGCGCTTGTACGGGAAGAACACGACAGTTGTCGGCTCCTCTATAGTCCACGTGTCTACGTTCTCGTTCCGTACCAAGCGTCTCCACGCAGCTTGCTCTACAGTCGTCGTATACGTTTTTGTCTCGATTATGTACTCAGTCTCTGATTCAGAAACGATCTCTCCTTTCAGTATCTTATCTCGGCCTGTTTTGTACGGACTCCTAACGTCAACGCCAGGATGGTCGTCGGATACGAGGGTGCTCGCTGATCGACTCTCCATCTGCTCACGGGCAGAGAGCTCATCCTCGGATAAGATAAGCCATCTATCCCGAGAGAGACTGTCAGGATCAAGGGAGAATGAATGAACCCCTTCGATTGTCTCGGGGCGTGAGGTACGAATCCCACGTCGAACTTCCTCCACGCCTCTTGCGCTGCGGACAGAACCACACATGACCGAATCGGTATCCATCGTACTCATCCGCAGAATCACAGTATAGGCATCGACCTCTTCGAACGGAGAATAGTTGGTAAAGTCGATCGCCTCTCGTAACGGATAATTATCAGCTATCGTATCTCTGAGCCCCACACCATAGTCGGCAGCCATGAACTGCCTGGAAGTGATAACCCCAAATTCTCCGAGATCACTGAGAAGGTCATACGAACGTTCAATAAATGGGACAAAAATATCGCAACCGGTACCTTCTACTGTCGAGTATAATTCGGCGTGTAGCTCGGATTCAGCAGTACTGAGCTGTCGTGAGCTGATATATGGTGGGTTCTCGAGGATAAGATCAAACCCACTTGACCCCGAGTTTGATTCCCCGAAGCCGAACACATTGGGGAATTCGAAGGCCCAATGGAAGAGGTCATACTGAGAACTGAGATCCGCAGCAGTCATTGGACGTTCGATCTTCATGTACCGGAATCCATGGTCTTCGGCTAACTGGATCGCAGTATTATGAGGACCTGCTCGGAGTTGTTTTGTTTCAATCTCTATATGAGCTGTCTTCGCTCCATAGAACCGCCCACCAAGGTCAGAGATTGTTTCTTTCGCTTCCTCAGGAGGTGATCCGTCGAATCCTATGATGAGTTTTACAGAATCAATCGAGTCATCCGACAAATACTGATTTACATCATCTACTGAGGATATCTCCTCCCGAATCCTTTGATCAATAGTTCCCGCATAGATAGAATTAATTGTTGGCTGGACCTTGTCATGTTGCTCCTGTATTTTTGACCGTGCGTCGGCAGCGGTTCCCTCATTATTCCTGAATTCTTCAATCTTGTTCGCATACGAATCGATCTTGTCTTTTAATTTGTAGGAAAAGATCGATTGCTGAGTCGTCTCATCATTGTCGTCAGATGTCAATAGCTCCGCGTCTGAAATACCGAACAAGGAGTTCCCTTGTCTGATATTGAAATCAATATTGGGTAGCGCTTCGATCTCTGATGTTCCCTGATTTAAATCCGAGATCATCGAGAGGTAGAGACGGAGCTTACACACCTCAACGGCGCCCGGGTCAATATCCACACCATAGAGATTATTGATGATTATACTCCGCTTGAGACGAAGACGAGTTGACGTTCCGGAGGAGGTCTGTATCTCATCTCGAGCTCGAGAGCTGAGTTCCTCTTGACGAGGATAGTTGTCGAATACTGCCAGACATGTAATATATATGTCTAATAGTGCTTCTTGGGCTGCTAGGAGAAATGCTCCACTCCCGACGGCTGGATCCAGGATAGTGAGATTCGGTAGGACATCGAAATACAGTACTTCGATATGATCCAGGTTTATTGCAGCAAGATCCCCGAGCTGAATACTTAGTCCAGCAGAAGTGAATACTTGCTCCTCCCCATCATCGACCAGACCGAACAGATTATCAATCGAATTGTAGCCTTCTCCATCGATTTGAGCATTTAGACCGGCTAAGACTCTATCGTTGAGCGATTTGTTGGATATATATCGTGTCACCTCCTCGGGTGTATAAACTGCTCCGAGACCATCCTTATTGACAGACTTTTCAAATATGAACCCAAGAATATCAGGAGTTATTGCCGCCGAGTCGTCCGCGTCACTGGTCTCGTCAAGATGCCAATTCCAGTCTCCGAGAAAATTGATGTAGTCTTCAATGAGGTCATTTCCGGCAGTTGTATCCTCCCCAATTCGGATCGTGTTGTGTTCTTCCTCAATCTCAGTCGGTGTGAAGAGGCTCCCATTCAGATAGGGGACTTCTCCAAATCTTTCTTCATCGATTTCCCTCTCTCCTGTAGGTACAGCCAATAGATCAAAAAAGAGAGGTTCGAGGAAGTCCTGATATAAATCGCTTTCAGACCGTTTGAACGACAGAATACGACTCTCGAAATACTCGTCTGTGTCAGAGGGGTGGCTAAGCGCCCCCTTTTCTTGGAGAAAATAGGTGAAGATGATTCGATCCATTACTGCCTGTGCAAACTCTCGCTGCTCTGCTTCCGGAATGTCGAGAGAATTTGGCACAGAATCAGCTAAATTATCTAGATGATTTCGATATTCCCGGTAGAATTCGTTAACGACTTTTCTTGTTTCATAAATCTCAAAGAACGGTGCAATTCCACCGGACTGAATATCATTTAGCTTGTTTAGGATTGTTCGCTTGTCTCCAAGATCATCGTCAAATTGATCTTTGTAGATGGTCTTTCGGCGATGCCGAACGCCTCCTGCACCACTCATAGCATCACGAGTAATGAACATGAATTTCTCATAGTCGTGTGACGCTACTAACACCGTGAAATCTCTTCGAGAGGTCTCTTGGCGGTAGTCATAGAGCTCTTCTCCTGGATCGGCCTCAAGTAGCTTGAAGTAATTTCTCTCAGTTACTTTGAGAACCGGAACATGACTTTCGACTTCTTCAGAAACGTCTGTAAGCTCTCTTTTGTCAACGAACGTGTTCTTGATGTCGTCAAGCGAACTCCATTGCGTAATATCACTAGCAAGAATACGATCTCGAGACATGATTCAAGAGACTGTTGGACCGGTATTAGTTCTGGCGATTAGCTAACAATCCAAGAGATCATCATCTCGATTTTTTCTGCTTTTGTCCGAAGGCTCTCTAGCTCGGACTGAAGAGTCTCTTTGTCATCAATTTCCTCTCTCATGATCTCAGAAACCTCTGCCCCATACCCTTCTTTCCGTAATTTCAAAAGAGCTCTAAGTGTGGATTGAAGAAGGTATTCCAATAGCCTGACGTCTCGAGTCAGGATTTCTCGACGCCTGACGTCATGAGCCTGCGAGTTCCTTTTATCATAAAGATGTTTTTTAATCCAAGCTTCAATTAAATCGGGATTTGCGGTCTCTATGAATGGAATAGTCCTTAGTGGCGCTGTGTCTGAATTTGAATCCGGGGTAGTGAATGTCGCAGATTCTAACCCGCGCCAAAGAGCGATGAAGGAACTTTCCTTATTTGAGGACGTGAGTGCCTCCTGATAGGCGCGGAATGATGGAATAATCGCATCATCCAGCGGTTTTTCTGCCTCAAACGACGGCATTTCGTTGAGTTTTGAACGAACCCCCCGTTCCATCCTGGCTTGTGGTGGTGTAGTCATAGAAATTCGCACAAATTCACCTTCTCCATGAACTGGTTCCACAACAATGAAGGGTAACACAGTAACAGCGATTGGAAATCCGTTCCCAAGCATCTCCGAATCGGGAAGTCGTGATTCCGACGCCGAGTGTCGGACATAATTCACCATTCCTAATATATCAGATAGCCAGTTTTCGAATTTTCTCACCGCTGCTTCGCGATCTCGTGCCTCTATAGACACTTGATGTGCAGAAAACTCAACTGGACTTTCGGGGGCAAGCTCGGGATTATCTTCGAAGAAGCGGTTTATCTCTGACTCCTCTGTAGATCCTTCTGAAACATATCCTGCATTTTCCAGAGCGGCGGTCGTCTCCGAAGGTGTGATGCGAATCATCTCCCGATTCTGGAACGCAATTTTGGAGGGAAATTGCGCTGAATCTATTGTCACATTGACCTGGAATGAGATTGTGTATGTATGTACATCTTCACCGAAAAGGTCTCCAATATATCTGCTCTTTCGAGACCGGAACTCGTTGACATCACCTCCCTCATCGATTGTTTCGGTGATTGCTTGGTCTATCTGCTTCTCAACACGCTTTATTGAGAGATCTGGATTCTCGGATACAATCGATTCTGCGGCTCCGGCCAAGGCAATTTCGTAGCCAGAATGTCCTGAGCGGTTATGAATGCTCGGACGATTTCCGTCTTCGGCGAGTTCGAAGGCACGAGTGAAGAAATTCATTTGATGCACTAGTCGAAATCTATCTTATTAATAATTGATACTCAGTGCTGTGCGTTCACCGCGTTGTCACGATTCCCCAACAGAAAATGTTCGCCGTAGCAGCGTTCGCACCGGCCAGCGTCGACTGAAAGTCCGGGTTCTCCTCGATGTATTTATCAAGGAAGTCCTGTAATTCAGCTAAGAACGCCTCAGTCTCCCAGTCAGTTAGTGCCTTCCCATCGATTCGGAAGCGTTGGCGGAGTTCGTAATCCTCGTCAGTATTGGCCAACAGGACCCCATTCAGCCGCTCGTGTAGCTGTTCAGCCCACTCGGCGACTTCTATCATCTCCTCATCGGGGCCTTCCACTAATTTGGTGTTGTTCATCAACCGCAGTTCGAGGTACTGTAGCAGCTTCTCCTGCTCGACAGAGATTTTGTCACCCTGTTTGAACGCGCCGCCGACCTGCCCAGCCTGGATTTCTTCCAATCGGTCTTCCAGCTCGTCGTCGATCTGCTCTTTCAACGACTGGATGTCTCCCGAACCAAGGTCAACCCCCATCGACTTCGTTTGCGGTGCAATACCTAATTGCCGGACCTTCGTCACCTCCTCAACATCTCCCTGGCTACGCGCATGATAGAGTGCCCGTCGCGTCCGCCCCAACGGCGGTGAGCTCCCATCATCGAACCAGAGATGTGCTAGCCCGAACACACCCGGGTCGACCGTTTCCGGTGAGTTCCGGTACACCGTGTACAGTGAGTCGCGCTCCCCCGGCGGGGTCTCGAAATAATCTGCGGCGAAATCGAAATCCTCGGTGTCTAAGTCATATGTCTCGACCAGCTGTCGGCGTAGTTCCAACCGCTCCAACGCAGCACGCTCGTCACTACCGGTATTCCGAAGGAGCGGGTTCGTACTCACGTCGTCGAGTTCGTTGTAGTCCTCGACGGACCGCGTCCGCTCAAGCGATTCGCCGATCTCTTCGACTTCGATTTCCCCGATCGTCTTTTCAGTCTCAATCCCGGCCTTCTCTAGGGCAGCGTTCTCGTTGGGGTCGAGGATGTTGTTCTCTTTCCCGACGATGAGTGCGATGTCGCTGATCTTCGCTTGCAGCCGTTCCAGCAGTTTGATGGCCGCCTCGATATCGCCGTCCGGGAAGAAGTTGTGGACGAACTTGTCGTCGGTGTTCCCAATGCGGTCAATACGACCAACGCGCTGGACGATGCGCATGGGATTCCACGGCAGGTCGTAGTTCACCACGACCTGGACGTCCTGGAGATTCACACCTTCACTCAGTGTGTCTGTGGCGACTACGTACTGGAGCTCGGATTCGCCAGACTCGGCCAGCGTCCGCTGATATCCCGAGGCTTCGGGGGCGAATCGCTTGATGACCTCCTGTTTGTTGTCGTCCCCGCCTTTCACCACAGCGCTGTTGGCATCGGTGACTCGGTCGCTTTTGCGCCGCAACGACTCGTACACGTAGTCCGCGGTCGCCCTGTATTGCGTGAAGATGAGGATCTTCTTATCATGCTCCTCAATGACCTCGCACAGTTCGTCGATTTTCGGGTCACGGAAGCGCTGGAGGCGGAACACCTCTTCGTAGAACTCTTTCGTCTCCTCAATGACACCCTCCGGATCACGGCCGGGGTAGATACGCGGGTTGATCTCGTCTTCAGGCACATCGGGGATTCCCGTCAAGTTGTTTTGCCCGAGCCACTGGTTGACTCCCACGGAGAGGTCGCTCAACCGGCCGGGTTCCTCGCTGATTTGGCTGATGAAGATTGCGAGAAAATATGCCAACAACGTGAGGTCTTCGCGGATATAGCGCACCACGTCACCGATCGTCGCATCCTCGAGTTCGTCACTCGATCCATCCGAACGGATCGCACCGGTGTCAAACCCGAATTCCTCAAGCGTCTCTTCGATTTGGTTTGCCTCCCGTTCACTCCCGACGAACTCGGCTAGCGTTACGGGTGCTTCCTCGTCGCTATCTAAGCCCGCCTGCAGGGCCCGTAAGCGATCGATGTGCTTGTCCGACGGCAACTCCTCCAATGCACGCAGCAACGCTGTCTCACTGTCGTACAGCGTTTTGATCGACTGGACGAACGCGTACGTCGACGACTCAAGCCGCTTGAGGAGGTTTAGCTTGAACAGCGCTTTCAGCGTCCCACCGGACTGTGGGTTACGCACAGTGATGTGGGGGAGGTGGAGTGCGTCGATTACCTCCGGGAGATTATCGTAGACCGGCCGATAGGCCCCCGGGAGTTGGTACTCCTCGCGGGTTACCTTCGGCGGTTTGAAGCTCATATCGATGTCGTCACTCTCTATGATGCTGTCTTTCACGTGCTTGCGCGACCGCAGTACCATGATCTCGTTGAGGATCTTCGAGATCTCCTCGGAACGATCCTGGAGCTGGTCGTTGATCTTTGCGAGCCGCTCATCGGAGGCCTCTTGCGTTCCGGAGATTATCTCCTTGCGATCCTCGGACTGCTGGACGTACTCATCAAAGGCGTTGAAATCGAGATTCGCCTTGTTCCGGAGTTCGTTCTCGTCGGTAAACAGGCTGATGAGATTTTGGAGGTCCCGCGCGGAGTTGTTGATCGGTGTTGCCGTTAGCATGATCATCGTCTTCCCCCGCAGCTCGCGGATGTTCGCGTGGCGTCGCGTCCCCTTGTAGTCGTCTTCGTCATCGGGATTGGGGGCCCACTTACCGTGGTTTCGGAAGCGGTGTGCCTCGTCGATGAGCACCACATCCCACTGCTGCTTGAACTCCTGCAGCGTCTCGTATGTGAGGTTCTGGAACTTGCTGATGCTCATGATGTCGAGATGGGTTCCGTCGACGTCGAGATTGAAGAACGGATTCCCATCCTCGTCTGTCGCGTCCTGCAGCAAGTCGGTCCACTGGTCGGTCAAATTCGCAGGGACTATCAACAGACACCGCTTGTTGTTCAACCGGTAATCTCGGAGGAGTTCGCCCCCAATGAACGACTTCCCCAGCCCAACTGAGTCGGAGACGATACAGCCGTTGTAGTTTCCGAGCTTCTCGCGAGCACTTTCGTAGCCTACTGCTTGGAAGTGGTATAGGGGGCTGTCGAGGCGTTCGTCGATGTTCCCCCCGAGGGCGTCGTAGGCGACCAGCTTGTACAGTTCGAACGGCTCGATCTCCGTGCCGAACATCTCCGATTCGCCACCGTTGGATCCCTTCCAGTCCTGGTAGTTGTCGTTCTGTTGGATGACATCGATGATGTCGAGGCTGAAGTCCTCTGAGTTGGCCCACTGGCTATCGTACCACTCGTCGAACGCCGCGACATCGTCTGACTCTTCGGTGGTGAGGTTCAGTTCGATATTGCGGGTGTGACCTGAGCGCGTGAAGTTCGACGACCCGACGACAGCCGCGGGGTCATCGGACGCAGGGTAGCCATCTTCAGTCTGAGCGGCGGTGTGGAAGCTCGCGCCTTTCGCATGGAAGTAGCCGTCATCGGTGAGGCGAACACGGACATCGACAACACCTTGTTCAATGTACTCGCGGAGTTGATCGACCTGTTCCAGTTGCGCGCTGTTGAGCTCAGACAGATCCTCATCGAAGCGCTTGCGGAACGTCTCCCGGAGGGTCATCCCCTCATCGATCTCATCGGCGGTACGTTGGTCCGTTTCATTCCCCATGAGGATTCTGAGGGGTGCCTGTTCGTCCTCGTTGGTTCCGTGGAGGTGGTTGAGTGACTCGTCGACGAGGTCGAACCCAGAGAGATAGAAGTAGCCGGTGGCGATGCGAATCTCCTGACTTTCAGGGACGAGCGAGTCGAACGTGTCCGCCAGCGTCTGGCCGCGATTATCGATCAGGCGCTCAAGGTCACCGGGCATTGGTCTTTACTGTTACTTCCATCCCCTAAGTATGTATGCGGTCGGCCGAACGATGGGACGCCTGGACGGGTCAGGTTACGCGAGTTCGTGATACTGCTCGCTGACCATCTCGAGATACTCGCGGTCCATCAGCCGTGGGTTGTCGACGAGGTGGAAGTCGTCGAGGACGAACTGCATCTCCTCGGGGCCCAGTCCATAGGCGTGGAACGCGGCGGCGTCGATCTCGGCACGGAGCTGCCGGCGCTCGTCCTCGTCGGTCACCGGGTCGACACCGCCCAGTCGCTCGCGCATCTCCTCGAAGGCGTCGCCGTAGCAGTTGAGCCGTGCAGCGCGTGTCCAGATGAACTCGAACCATTCGTCCCCGTCTGTGAGACGCGGTACTTGTGACTCTTCAAGTTTGTATTTAACAATGTGTGTGTCGATCTTCGTGCGCATGAGGAAGTCGAACGGAATACTGTTGAGGAGTGCTACAGCCGCGAAGAGCTCCTCGTCGGAGAAGATACGGTTGTAACAGTTGTGGAGCGATTGAGAGAGGTCTGTATTGGGCGTCACCTCGACACTGAACGGGCGCAACGTCTGGAGCGTATGTAGACAGGGAATGCCTTTCGGAAGCACGGTGGCGATCATTGTGCGCTCGTCAGTCGCCCGGGCAACGTCACGGAAACTCAATCTGAACTCTGTCCAGTCCGGCAGAATATCGTCGGTACTGAGGTCGCTGCCTCGATGCTCCTGTAGCAAACCGTTGACGAACGACTTCTGAGATTTACTTGTCTCCTCTCCATCGAATGCGTCGTAGATGGCACGCTTGAGCCTCCCTCGGTTAGCAGCTTTCTGACGAACGCGTGCCCGGGCACTATCGGAAGGATCTGATGAATCGCGACTCCAGTAGCGGGGACCGTCGATATTGACGGCTAACGATGTATCGTAGGTGAACTGGTAGATGTTCGCCCCATCGTAGACCGGATAGTCGCCGTCTTCTTCTGACTCAACCAACCGGCCCTTATCGGTTGGTTCGTGTAGTTCCTTGGTGAGAATCTCAGCCCACCACGGTTGTCCGTCGACGTTGCCTAAGGGTGGATGTTGCAGAATCGAATCCAGCGTATCTACCTGTTCTTGCGACGTCACCGACGGGAAGATCACCGCGTTCGGCGAGTAGGATTCGAGGACACGTCGCGGGATATAGGCTGCATCCTCCTCTATTGTCTGGAGGATATCGGTTGAGGTTTGTGCGAAAACGCCGTTTACCCCCTCAGTCTCACCGCTGTTCTTGAAGGTGAGGATCCCAAAGCGGTACCGGTCATCAATTTGACCGAATATGCCCTTGTTCTCGAACCCGATGGTCGTCTGGAGCGTCGTCTCATCAAGCAGATGCTGACGCAAATCCTTTGCAATAGCACCTGTAAACACGAAGCCGGGTAGGATTAGGCTCGTCCACCCGGACGCCGATACCAACCCGAACGTCCGCTCTAAGAACAACGCCGAGAGGTCATTCTCACTGGCTACGTGCCGCCCGTTGACTGATGGGGACTGCAGACTGTAGTCCGGTGCGGTGTTAAAGTACTCTGCTCGCTGTTCCATCCCGCGCTGGTACTCTTCCCACCCGGATTTGATCGACTCGTCGGCGAGCAGCTCTTCCTCCACCTCGTCTTTTCGGTCGGCGTTGTACGTTCGGAAGCGCTCGTCGTACTTCGAAAAGAAGTCACTGCGATTCGGACTCAGAACCTCCCACGGCGGATTCCCAATCACCACGTCGAATCCACCGTCGTCCATTACTTCGGCGAACTCGACGATCCAGTGGAAGGAGTCGAATTCCTGTAGCGTCTCGGCGTCCATTTCTTCCATCCCAGCGTCCCGCAACCGCTGCGCGAGGTCCTCGTCGAGATCCGTTCGATACTTACTCATTCGCTCTTCAGCGATCCGTCGCCAGTTCGCCGCGTCGGAACTCGTCGTCGCCGCCCGATGCTTGTGAACCGCCTCGATCACCTGCTGGAACTTCTTCTGGACGGAGAAGTCGCCGAAGGTGGTCGCCCCATCTGAGGCCGACGGAAGCTTATCGATATACCCGATCAGCGAGTTCCCTTGGCGGATGTTGAAGTCGATGTTTGGCAGTGGCTCGACTTCATCGGGATCGTTTTCAATGTCGGCGACCATCGACAACCACAACCGGAGCTTGCAGATCTCAACGGCCCCGTCATCGATATCCACCCCGTACAGGTTGTTGAGGATGATCTCCCGCTTGGCGTACAGCGTCTTGCTCCCAGAGTGTTCCACCTCCTCTAGCGCCTCTTCGATGGCAGGCGTGCGCTCGAACGCCGGCAGCGCTTCGAAGTACTCCAAACAGCTCAGATAGACGTCTAAGAGCACGTCCTGGGCCGCAAGAAGGAACGCCCCACTCCCGACCGCGGGGTCGATGACACGCCCTTCCTGGAGATGCTCGAAATACAGCGTCTCGACGTGCTCTCGCTGGATCGAATCCACTGCCCCGATTTGTGCGACGGCGCCACCATCAGCGAGCGCCACATCTGCTGCACCATCAGTTTCGCTGGCCAGTCCGAACAGCTCGTCAATAGACTCGTAGGACGTCCCAACGTCCTCGTTCAATTGGTCAAGGAGATACGGATGAATCGTCTCCCGAGCCATGTAGTCGGTGATCTCTGCAGGCGTGTAGTACGCCCCCATCTCCTTTTGGTTGACAGTCTGCTCAAAGATGTGGCCGAGGATCTCTGGCGAGATGTTCTTCGGTTCGACAATGTCGAGCCGTTCGTCGACGTGCCAGTTCCAGCCGTCGAGGAACTCTAGAATCTCACCGAATAGTTCGTTTGTCTCTTCTGTAGTCTCGCCGAGTTTCACCTCCGGGAACTCTTCCTCGACAGGCGTCGTTGAGAACAACCCACCGTTGAGGTACGGCACCGTGCCGAATCCTTCGGCCTTCTTGTTCTCCGCCAACACCTCGAAGAAAAGCGGGTCGAAAAACTCTTCGTACACGTCCTCCCCCTCGTCGACGTACTCCGAGTGCTTCTCGAGGAGGTAGTCCGTGTTGAAGTCGAGGAGGTTCTTTTTCTGGATGAAATACAAGAAGATGAGACGGTCCATCAGTACTTGCACGTAGCGCTGTTTCGCGTCACCGCGGTCGTCAGGGATCCTCGCAACTTCCGTCACCAGGTCCGTCCGCAGCGACTCGAACTTGGTGTAAAATTCCTTGACGACTTCTCGGGTGTCGTATAGCGCTTGGACTGACTGCCCGTCGCCGTACTCGATCTCGTTGAGTTTGTCGAGCACCGAGAAGCGACTCCCACCATCTTCAAAGGCACTCCGATCGAATGAGAACTGCTGATAGGAGATCCGGCCAGCTTCCCCGAATGAACGCCGCCGCGAAATGAAGGTGAACTCCTCGAACTCGTTGGTCGAGACGAGGTTCGTGTGCCGGCGGTAGGTCATTCGGTTCGTGAACGACTTCGCGTCCTGCGTCGGTCCGGCTTCGATGATGGAGACGAACTGATCGTCGTCTAGTTCCATCACTAACTCGTCGTCCTCGCCGAGATCCTCACGGGGGACGAGACCCCGCTTCTGGAGAGACGTAGAGATATCCTCGAGCGAGGTCCAGCCCGCGACGTCGGCCGCGGTAATCTGCTGGATATCCATATGCGGACATCCAGCCGCCCCCTTATTAATGTGTAGTGTCGCGAGCGAGTTTAATGTGTAGTGTCGCGACGAGTGGGCCCATCTAGACGACCGTTTGTCGTTTGTGACTTCGCAGTAGCGGAATTCAACACTTCACCGAGTAGTTCGTCTTCTCTGTAGGAATCGACGAGATCGCCTTTGAGCTCCCAGATGTGTTGGAGCTCTTGGAGAACGGTTCGGACTTCTTCATCACAGTCCTAAGCGTCGAGTTCGTCGACGCGCTCGCCGAGTAGTCCCCCGAGAAGAGGTCGGAATCGCGGTGGGGCGTGGCTCCGATCCTGGCCTGGCTCATTCGATAATCTAGCCGTTATCGAATCGTCAAGAAGATAGGGAGGTATTGGGATTAGAATATTATGAGTTCCAGATTGATTTTAGTTCGACAAACTCCTGGCTATCTCTTCAACGTGTACACGCCATCGAGCAGCTTCAGAACGACCGTCGCGTAAGCGAACTTATTGACAACCTAAAGACGAGGTGTGCCATTACGACTGCGACATTGTCCTTCTTTCGTGTGCGAATATATTTGTATCTCATCAACTATGTCCAGCCAAGAGATGACTGGAATCGTGATCCTCCCTGCTGGTCGTGATGACGCGTTTGAGGACTACAGACAATTCATCCGAAACGGACACCCGATTGATGACATCGAGTACTACCTCGATGAAGACGACCTCGAACTGTTTCGGACGACATCAGACGACGATCTCGTTCACGTCTGGGGAACCTCAGTAGACGGGACGTGGCAAAACGTCGAGCGCAACGATATCGCGCTCGTCTACCACGATGGCGGGTTTGTCGCCAGGGGACAAGTCCTCCAACTGCGACATGACCCCGACCTCGCTGAGTACCTCTGGAAGGAGAGCGTCGACCACGGACGGTGGGATGACCAGAGCCCTTGGGAATACATGACCTTCCTCACCGATATTGAGGAGGTCGACGTCGACATCGAGGAGTTCAACGAGCTCGTCGACTACGACGAGACCTACCGTCCCCAGGGATTTACTCGGGTCGCCGACAAGCGACTCGACCAACTCTCCGGAGAAGAGTCAGTTGAGACCGCCATCGCCAATCTAACTGATGCTGGCGAGCGTGTCCACTCTGTTGACGATGAAGACAACGAACCAACCCCCGACCTCGCCGACCAACTCCGGACGGCCAGCACAGATGGTGATGCACATGAGGAGTTCGAGAAGCTTGTCGCGAAAGCTTTCTCCCGGCTAGGGTGTAGCGCCGATTGGATTGAGGGCGGTGGTGACACCGACGTGGAGATCAACTCTCCGGAACATATCGTCGTTGAAGTGAAGGCCCGGAGCAACGGGCGAGTCAACTCCCTCGAAGTCACCAATGTAGACAAGCACCGACGCCAGCGTGGTGCTGACCACGCCATTGTGGTCGCACCGGGATTCGCCCCGAAGGTCATCGACAATGCCGAGACGACTGATCTAACTACCATCGCGGTTGATGACCTCGTCAAACTCCTCGACCGTCGCGACCAATATGCCGTTCCACCCGAGGAGATCTTAGCACTCCTGACACGCACCGGAGCCTTCCAAGACGATAGACTTGATATTCTCGACGAGTCCATCCAGGACCGAATCGCTGCCGGAGAGACTCTCCTCTCAATCATCCGAGCGCTTGAACGCGCCGACGGCTCCGTGGAAACGGCCGAGGATGTCCGGTGGATCGTCGTGGGAATGGAGGACTCGAACGACATCCCGACCACGGAGGAAATTCGGTCCGCCCTCCAACTTCTTGCTCACCCCAGCGTGGGGGTGGTCAAACAGGACCAGGAGGGGTACCGGGTCACCACCGACTACGAGAACGGAGTACAGTTGGTCCGCTCACTCGGCAAGGTCGTACAACCATCAAAAAAATAGGTTGGAGACTTCCGGCCACTATGCTCATACCGATCCCGGTTACGTCAGGATACTAACCGCACTGACTACCTCGCTACCGATCCACTAACTAACCTGGCCAAGTAGGACATGGAGTTACTAGTCATAAACCGAATTCGGACGCTTCGGTCGGCGAAAGTCGGTCCTCACCGACAGAACCCGGTACCGCGCGTCGATTTCAATCGACTCCAGTGTACTCCGACCAATTACCGGTGGCATTGGGACTATGATTGACCATTTCAACCCGGCTTAATAGGAAACTAACCATATTACTTGTAGTTTAAATATGTTCTTGTATTAGAGTAGAAATAACGGTTGTTGTCCAAGACAGCAATAGTCTTCTTCTATATTACTCATTATTTATCCACTCCGTACACCGGGTTCTTCATCTTTACTCTTATATAAAAACGCTACTGTGTAGGAAGCTTCGTCAGTTACACCAGAGCAGCTATGGCTAGTGGCCAACAAGACCCGTTCACTGAAAGCCCTTGACCGCTCGGCATCCCGCGACCACGACTGCGCTCCTCGTACCTGTGGTGCTTGTAGGGTCGGGGGATGACCGAGACGACCTCGCCCTTTCTGAGTCCACCAGGACAGTGGTTGACTCGCCGAGCGATATGGCCGACAAGACAAGTGACTCGCAACGGCCCGCCCCGCTCGCCGCTTTCCGGCTTCCGGTGAGCAAGCTCACCGACGTCTCGTTCGCTTCGCTCACGAGACCGCCGCGTCGCTCGCGACCGACCAGTCCGGGCGGTCTGCCTGCAGTAGCGGGCGGACTGCCGGGCTAAAGTGAATCTGGTCTCGACGCCAGCGGGTATCCGCCGGGGGTTGTGCGTCGTAGGTGCTCACCCCGCGACGCATACTCCGCTGGACGCTCGCGGCGGCCGAGACGGCGCGCGGTGCTGGATGTTTTACCTTCTCTAGTGCGCTCTCGCTCGCGCCCCAAGGGGGCGCGCGAAGGCGCGAGCGAGAGCGCAGATGGGTCTGTTGGTTGTGGTTGTCGAGGAAATCCGCGATGTAGTAGCATCGCGGTGTCGGGCGCGTGAGCGCCTTCAGGAACCTGTGAGTTCCAATGTCTAGTAACAACGCAAGCGGCAAGGTCGTTTCGGTCGATGAACAGGCACTCAAACAGGCGGACGAGCGAGCAGTCGATGCGGATGGCTTCGAGGTCGTCAAGGAGACGCCCGAACTCAGAGCGACGGTCGAGCAGGAGATCCAAGCGAAGGTGGATGCGAACCACCCGGACGGAATCAAGGAGACGAGCAAGGAGCGGATTCAGGGTGCGACCCTCGAACAAGAGGAGCGCATTCGGGCGCGGGAGGCCGAACTGGATCGCATTAGCGTCCGGGCCGAAGTCAGTCGGCAGGATGGCCGGGCAGAGCGGGCGCGAGACATCGCGGCGAAACGGAGCAAGGAGCGGCGTCGAGAGTTCCAGAAGCGGGCGGCGAGCGTGACCCCGATGGCGGATCCGGAGCGTCCGGACCCACGCGAGGAGCTATCGCAAGACGAGCTAGCGAGCGTGAACGAGCAGGCGAAGCGATTGAGCGAGAAGTTGAATGGGTGGACGAGAGCGGCGATCAGTCGGCGATTGGCCGAGCGCATGGTCGAAGGAGCGAGCATGATGAGTGCAGTCGTCGGCGTCCACGAAGAATTGCAGACAGCGCCGGGACAGGTGATTCCAATCGGCAAGCTCGAGGAGGTCAATCGGAAGGAGGTGAGCATATCCGGGCATGTCGAGACGTTGTGGGAGCCATCGCATCCGAGTATCGCGCAAGTCGGACTCATTACGGACGAAAGCGGGCGAACCCGAGTCACGGTCTGGAAAAACTCGCGAGCGCCGTGGATGGAGGAAGGCGAGCAGGTGACCATTCGCGGAGCGGCCCGAAACTGGTACGAAGGACGCGTCTCCCTCGCTGTGACCGGGTGGACGACCATCCAGTTCCCTGAGCGCGGTCGCTGGTGGGAATAGCCCGAACACGGCCCCTTTTTTGCTGGTGTGGTACGGTCACCGCCACCTCCCACCACCTCCACGGTCCGGGCCGCTCACGGCCGACGGGCCGTTCGCGTCCGGGCTTTCGCCACAGCAATTCTGCCGTTGCCCCACCGCGACGTGTTTATTTTGCCCTCGATTGGTGAGGGCCTCTTCGAGAGACCGATTCACCGAGACCCTCGTGAGTATCATGGCAACGAGCGAGATCTACGAGACGGCGTTCGACGAGGACGTACAGAACGACACAACGAATCAATGCCCGGAGTGTGACGGACGGGTGGCCACGAACGTCGCAGAGACCGTCTGTGAGGAGTGTGGACTCGTTCTCGAAGACGAACGTATCGACCACGGGCCGGAATGGCGGTCGTTCAGTGACGGCGAGCAGAACCGAGAGCGTACGGGTGCGCCGCTGACGGCCACTCGTCACGACCGCGGCCTCTCGACCGAAATCGGGCGCGGGACCGACGCGAACGGAAACAGACTCTCTGGTCGGAAACGCCGACAACTCGGTCGGCTTCGCCGAGAACAGTCCCGCGGGCGCTTCCAGTCAAAGGCCGAGCGCAACCTCGCACATGGTCTCGGGGAGGTCCGCCGAATCAGTAGCGCGCTCGACCTCGCCGAGACGATTCGTGACCAAGCATGCCAGCTCTTCCGGAGCGCCCAGAATGAAGACCTGCTTCGGGGGCAGTCAATCGAGGCGATGGCGGCAGCGAGCGTCCACGGTGCATGTCGGTGTAACGGCCTCTCGCGACCACTCGATGACATTACTGAGCCAGCTCGTGTCGAGCAAGCCCGAGTGAGGACTGCATATCAGACGCTGAATACGGAACTCGGCCTTCCAACCCAACCTGTGAGGCCGAGTGGATTCATTCCTCAGTTAACCTCCGAACTCAATATTCCCGACCGAATTAGGAATCGTGCCCGGCAGTTAGCAGAACAGGCAGAATCAGCAGGTGCCGTTTCAGGCGTTGATCCGACAGGATTCGCCGCCGCATGTGTATACAAAGCGGGACGTGACGCAGGCCGCTTGATGGTCCAATCAGACGTCGCACGGGCCGCGAATGTCTCGACGGTGACCATCCGCACTCACCGAGATACATTGAACGAACTCGCTGTGTGAAGGCGCTCGTTCCCCTGATTCGCGGTTCTGGCTCTGACGAAACCCTTCAGGTCTGGCAGTAGGTGACGTGAGCAGTTCGTGGTGCGTAGATACCGCTGTGAGTCTTACTAGATACGGTAGACGTTCTCGGAGCCGTGCAAGATACAAGGCGCAAGTCTGCCGCTTCCCAACAACAGTAATTCGGCTCTGTTGAAACCCTCAACAGATGATAGGTTTCAGTGGCCGTGTTGCACTCAAGTTGGGTATCCGTCACTGTCGTCTGCGCTCAGATCCGACGGTAGCTACTGCTCATCGATTATCGAACCGTCCTTTGGTTCGAAGAACTGGCTCATCACCGCGAAAATGATTCCCATTACCACACCGATTTCGATGCCCCGATCGAAATTTCCGCCCGTGAACAGGGCCAACAGAACAGGGACACCAAACGCCACTACGAAGAAGACACCGGCGCGAACGAATTTGTTCTCCAACATCTGTGCGAGAAGACAAGTCACGGCCTCCAGTTAAAAGCACTCCTGATATTTCCGAATCCAAATGTCTGATTCAGCTGAACTCGTGTCCAGTATTGACTGGTTTGAGTGGTCGGTCGATGTTGTGGATGAGACAGCCAATGGTGAGCTTCCGAAATTGCTTCCACCAGCGTTTTGATCGGACAAACGCACCGTATTTCGTTCAACGAATCGAAGGAGTCGTGACTTCGGGAGAGCATCCATCTTCCTCCAGCTACTCACCAGCCATGTTTGTCAACAAGGGTTTCAACAAGGCCAGTAATTCGAGAATCGGAGCGGTTGTCTCAAACGAATCTCGCTACTCCCAGTGGAGGAGATAGAGAAGATATAGACTTGCGACGACAACAAATGCCCCCACCAAACCAAATCCCACTGATGCAACCAGCGACGGAGTATACAGTGCAAGCTGGAAAGATTGGAGACCGACGAGAAAGGCGAACACAGAGAGAATCGTCCAGAAGACGGTTCCAATCAGTGTGCGACTTGTGCTGATAAGTTCGTCGCGCACGATGGCACGAATTTTTTCTTCGCTGAGTTTGTCGGAGGGCTCCATAGTGATTGTAAGATGACCAAGGAAAATAAACATTGGCGGACAATTCCATGCTACGAGTTGCCTTCTCGGTCTTGCTGAACTCACCCTCTATATTCAGCACGCCGTTCCTGACAGTCCCTGATTAGATTGATTCCCGACGTGAAACATCGTTCCTCTATTATTGCGCATAGGCAATTCCATTCTATCAGCAGTAGAGGGTTTCAGCAAAGCTGTAGTTCTCAAGATGAGTTGACCAAGGAGCTACCAGTTAAATATGAAGACGAAGCAGGTGACGACACTACTCAATGACTCAGCGGAACTCTGACCATGAAGAACTTCGGCCGCTCGGCGAAGCAACGCATGTTCCCGACGACAAACTCTCCAATAGTAGTGACGAGGAGCCTAGTCAACAGCGACTAGATGCAGTCGCTACAAGATATCCAAACGAAACGACAGCAACAGAGAGCGAGTGTTCCTCCTGTGGAGTATCAATCCCTGCGGAGCGGACAAAGTGCAGGTTCTGTCTTGTGAACCATCTCAATAGCTCCAAGGAGGAACAATCAAGTTCGGATACCGAGTGGACACTGCTTCACGTCGTTCATTTCGTCGTGGAAGCATCAACGTTCGACAGCGCCGTCGCGAAGGGGACTGCCGCCGCGGGCCTCCTCGCGAAGGCCGACAGAGACTCCGCAGTCGACGACTGCCAGCTGATTTCCGAGTTCGACGAAGAGCCTGCATCACAACTTGCCGACAAGTGGCCTTCGCTCTCTGAGGCAGTACGAGTTACGTCCAACTCGGGTAGACAGCTACTCGAGACTGCCCGTGAACTGACGGAGTGGCAGGACACGACGCAGTTGCATCACGACGGCGAACATGCGACGTTCCTCTACGACGAAAGTGGACGTGGCGTTCATGACGAAAATCGTCTTGTGGCGCTTCTTGAGGACGCAGACGACATGTGGCTAGTACCTGCGATTGCACTCCAGCAATCTGTCGAGGACGCCACAACTGATAGCCAGCAACGCGAGCGACCGAACAGGAGACAATTAGAGTGTCGTGAATGCGACCGCAATACGAGGCACCGATTCCTTGACTTCGAGACTGTCCCTGACGACGAGTGGAGTGGCCAGCCAATGTGGGAGTGTCACGTCTGCGGAATGCCTCGATACGGGCCAGAACCCAAAGTGGGCAAGTAGGCGAGATGGTAATCTTAGCAGTAGTTAGTAGTACGGTTTCTTTGTTCAATTTGTAGTCCGTAACTGTCTCAGTAGTTTTGCTCAATACATGGTGAATAGTTAGTGTTGCGCCAATTATATTTTTGAGGGGCATATATTGCAGATATGTCCCTCACTAGCAGTCAAGTAGACGAGATTGAATACTGGACGGGGAGACTCTTGGCGATTGCTGGCGTCCTGATACTCATTGAAGCTGCCAGCGGTGCCATCAGTGAGAGTCTACGTGGGATTCCGTTTGCATGGCTTCTCACGTCAATTCCGTTCGGAATCGGCTTTGTCTTACTCCCGCTCGTGCTACTTAGGTCGTACCAGTACCTCTCGGACCGTACACCGACATCGGCTATCGTCGGGGTTGCCCTCGTGGCGGCACTTCCGGTTGGGACCGTCGTCATAGTAGCGTGGGCTGTCGCGGCTGACGCTAGTGGTCTCGTCCCTGACGTAACCGTCCTGCCGGTCAGAATCGATACTGTCTTTTTCACGCTCTTGGCCGTGTTTGCGGGTGGCATTGCGACGTTCGGACTCTCTTTGCTTCGGTACGACCGAACCCGACTGCTCGGTGGGGCGTTACTGATGTTTGGATCGGCCTGGAACCTCCCGCTGGTCGTCGTGGGACTATCAGGAGTGTATCCGGGGTGGCTTTCGCCTCTTCTCGTCGCCTCAGTGGCGACAACAATGATAGCCATCGGCTACTGCTTCCCACTAGTCGAACCTGAGAGTCGATGAGAACAGACGTTGTGCTGTACTTATGCTCTAAATCTTGCACGCCGTTTGTAGCAAATCCTATAGACAAACCAGTCGTGTCATACGTCGCTTCCCCAAATCGAGCATCGGTTACATCGGTGATTCTGAATGAAGAAATCGTGCTACCCTCTACTGTTAACCAACAGACGAGCGCGTATTTCGGCGTTTGTTGGTTAACTGCAGACTGATTCACGGCCTTCCCTCAATTAGATGGTTGAATTGGTAGAGGAGATAGGGAACGAGTCAAAGTTCGCTACGGATCAATGCCAAGGGTATTTGTTGTCCTACCAACAGACCAACTCACGCATATATTTGAAGAAAGCAAAGATATATTGAGCGCGACTGCGTATAGTCAGTTATGACCGAGTTTGATCCAGCCCCAGAATCCGAGGGTTCGCAACGGCGATGGCAGGAAGGAACGGACACGTTTGGCCGTGTCTACGATGTCATCCTCGGGATTACGTCGCCAACGACGTATACCGAGATCGCAGAGCTCGCCGATTGCTCTTCGAACGCCGCAAAAAAGCATCTTGACCGTTTGACGGAGATGGGTATCGTCCGCGCAGACAGAGACAGTCGTCCGCCAACGTACGAACGAAACGAGGGGTATCTCGAATGGCAGGACGCCAGCCGAATCGCAGACGAACTCACTCTCGAGGAGATCATTGACCGTGTGAAAGCACTCGAAGAACAACGCGCTGAATACGAGTCCCAGTTCGGGACGACAGACCCGGCAGATGTCTCTGTGTTCGACTACGACAATCATGAAACCATCCACGAACGGATGACAGCGGTCAGCGAGTGGCAAGGCGTGATTCGGGATATTCGGCTGTACGAACTCGCTCGCCAACTCTCCCAAAACGACGGCCATCTGATTCCAGCATAGATGAGTCAGCCCCCAGAGGACCCAGTACCTGACTCAACAGGGCCACCGGACAAACAGACGTTGCGCCTTCTAGAGCGACACCTCGCGTCAGATGCGCTCGTCGCCGAGACAGCATTCGACCCCGATTCGTACGAACCCCGTCTGCTCCAAGCACAACTTGATACCGGACGATACCCAGACTCGGTGACAGCGGTTCGTCTCGACATCCGATGGTTTACGACTGGTGATTTCTCGATTCATTATGTCGAAGAACACGACGAAGAGGGCCAGTGGGAGTGTCGCTGGGATCGCCATCCAAACACGCACAACGCACGGTTGCACTTCCATCAGCCCCCAACTGCGACCGAGATTACGGATCTTGAACTTTCCTCACTCCATCCACTCGAAGTGTACTCAACCGTGTTTACCGCGATAGAGCAACGGCTTGAGAGCCTGTGGTCATCTGAATAGTTAACCAACATACTGCAGATACCAGGTTTATTGGTTAACGACAGGTCTGCCCCGACTTCTTCTCTGTTAAATGATCAATCTCAACCGTAGTTTTTCGAGCGCCGGCGATGAGTGCCAGCGCAACAGTCAGTAGCGCGATGTGTAGTCGCGTGCGTCGGCAGATCGAAGTGAGAACCAATGCATATGGTAATTTACTCGCTGGTAGAGGCATCGACACAAGACGACGCACTTGTAACTGGAAAGACGGTGTTCGACCGACTCGTCGGGGGCAGCCCACACGCAGATGCGGTGTTCGACTATTACGTGACATTTGATGAGTCGGGCACGTCAGTCGCTGGGAAAGCTCGGTGGGGTGACCTTCCAGTAGCAGTTCCTGTGGAATCCGACGATGGTCAGGAATTGCTGGAGCGTGGGTGGGAGGCGACGAAGAGCGAGTTCGAGCGAAACCTCAACCGCGTCCGGGACGCACTCGAGGAACTAAGCGACGAGGAGATTATGCGCGACGACGGACTTGCCCGGCATGCGTTCCACCAAGTTGGCGCGTACGACGGCCCCACCATCTTCCTGTATGACGAACACGGCAGCGGTATTCGGCATCGAGACCAGCTTGACCGCATCCTCGACGAGGATGAGAATCTCTGGATTGTCCCAGCAGACGTTCACTACTAAGCGGAGCGACAAGCTCCGCTACATGAAGCAGAAATAATTCAGCGTGCGATAGATATATGACCGATACTGCCGAACGGTTAGCAAACAAGAGGATAGTGATGGACTTGACTAACACCCCCGACGACGTTCGAGACCCGGACGAGGAACCACCAGATTTCACCGAATGGGATGCACCCGAAGAGGTCCTGAAAGGTGGTCCAACGCGAGAACGACTGCTCGGTGTCATCTTACAACTCCGTACACCAACCAAGGTCGCGGAAATCGCAGACAAAGCAGACTGCGATACCGAGACCGCGCGTGACTACCTCGAATGGTTCACTTCGATGGGGATGACGCGCGAGATTCCGGGGCGGCCGGTGAGATACGAGCGAAACGAGTCGTATCTACGGTGGCGTAGAATCGAACAGATTCGAGAACAGTACTCCGAGAGTGACATCGTCAAGGAACTCAAAGAGACGATGGCGCAGCTTGAGGAGTACCGGGCGCGATTCAATGCCGACAGTCCGGATGAGGTGTCGCTCGTGGACGATGCTGGAGAGTCGTCGGTCGAAGAAGTATGGGAAGCAGTGAGTGAATGGAAAACACTGGAGCGACGGGCAGAGCTGTTAGATACGGCGCGGCAGAACGGCCATCCGTCGAGTGGTGGTGCCAGAGTCGATGCCTGACGACCGGCCAGGTGACGACGAGGACGTCGCGGAGACTGTTGGTGGCATCGATACTGAGATTCTCGAACAGATCGGACAGCACCTCGAACGAAGTCAGCGGTTCTCAGAGGTCGTGTTCCAGCCAGACTATGCGCCCAGTTCCGTCGTGGCAGAGTACGATAGGGGGTACTTTCCGGCGGCTATCGACCGGGCGTATCTCCAGATTCGCTGGTACGAGACAGACGATTTCAGCGTCCACTACTCCGAGCAGTACACCGATGACGACCAGTGGGAGTGTCGGTGGGACCGCCATCCGAACAGCCACAACACTCGCTCGCACTTTCACCCACCGCCAGATGCAACGACGCCCGGTGACGATGCAGAGTACGCCAGCGACTGGCGGGATATACTCTCAAGCGTTCTTGAGGACTTAGACGACCGAATCGAAGCGTTCTGGGAGTGACTATCAAAAGTCGTCTTATCTTCTCGTGGGGTTCAGAACAGCTACTCAGTCAGTAGACCCGTGATCGAGTGACCGCGGTGAGTTTTCGTTCTCCCTGAGAGGTACGGGGGTACTTGTGCACGTCTTCCCTGCTCGGACTGTCCTGCTCGCACACCGCGTTGAGAACAATTTTTTCTGGTTCTCGTCGTGCGCTGCGTCCTCGGTTGCACGCTCCTCGGCGGTGGCGGCCTCCTCGGGGTCCAGGTCGTGCTGGTTGAGATAGTCGTCGGCCACGACCTTCTCGACGTAGGCTTTGAGGACGCCGCGCTCTTTTCGCTCCTGAGAAGAGGAGGTGACACTTGGTTCTCGGGGTCTTTCAGGCCGAACGAAAACCCCCCGTTAGACTGAACGGGGTGGCTTAGAGTGTACTTTTCTTTCGGCCGGACCGGATATTTTCAACGAGTTTGCTCAGGCGTCCATCGGCGGACAAATTCTCGAAGGCGGTCTCGGTGCTGACCTGTAGGTCGTAGGTGTTCGTCATGCCCTTGCCGTGCCCTCGCCCGGTTCGGTTTTTCTCCAAGAGGCCGGAGTGTTCGAGGTCGTTTAGCTTCTCTCGAAAGGTGTGGTCAATGTAGTTATCGGCGTCGATGGTCTCACAGTAGTCAGTGTACTTCTCGTAGAGATCACTTGTCTCGGCGGGCGTTTCGCCGTTCTCGGCGGCCTCGACCACAGTCAAGAGCGCCAGCTTCCGCTGGGTGGTCTCCGCGCGAATGCTTTGCCCAACTCGGTCGCGCTCGATTCCAGCCTTCGCCTTCCGGACGTGGGATTCGGTGACTACCTCGTCGTTTTCTTTCTTCGCCAACTCAACAGACCGGGAGAGAAGCCTGAGTCCCTGTCGAGCGTCGCCCGTGTCTTGGGCCGCAAACGCCGCGCAGAGCGGAATCACGTCGTCGCTGAGGACATCGCTCTCCAACGCGGCAAGCTTCTTCTTGTTGCCTTCGAACTTGGTGTCTTGGAGGGCTTTCACGGCGCGTCGGGCAAGGATGTTCTTGAGTTGGTTGGCGTCGTAAGGGTGGAAGGTGATTTCTCGCTTGCCGAGTGACGAGCGTACGTCTGCATCGAGACTATCGCGGAATTGGAGGTCGTTGGTGATGCCGATAACGCCGAGTTTGGTGTTGTCGAGATTCGCTCGCGGGAGTTCGTAGAGGATATAATCGTCTTCGCCGATAGCGTCGATCTCATCAAGGACAACGAGAATCGTCCCGCCGATTTCTTCCATCTCTTCGAAGGCCATTTCTACGAGTGTCTTCCGCTGGTGGCCAACGGGCTTGTCCACGCCAGGACCGAATCGAACTTCCCGGAGTTGTTTGACGAGGAGCGTAAGGACGTTGTAGGATTTGTCGGACCCTTTGCACTGGACGTTGGCCGTCGTGAGAGCCACATCGTTTCTGTCGGCCCACTCCTGCAATTGTTCAGTTTTGAGTTTGACGCCGTGAGTTTTGCCCTGTCCTGTGGGGCCGTAAATGAGTACGTCACGGGGTGTGCCACCGCGGGCGATTGGTTCGAGGGCGGAGTGGAGTTCGTCCAGTTCGTCTTCGCGTTCGGGGAGGTCTTTTGGACGATAGGTCTCGGTGTCTGGCTCTAAGGCGTCAATGTCGTCGTAGAGTTTGTCGGCCTCATCGAAGCTTCGCATGTCTTATCAGAAGCGTGAATAGCGAGGTACTTAGTACCCCCTGTTAGAGTGAGTAGAGTGAAGGGGGTTAGTTAGAGTGATTGAGTTATTACCGTACCATCTCGGTTCATCTACTGAGGGACGGGGGGCATTAGAGTGTAGATGGAAAATGACGGGGTCGCGTTCAGCAGAAATCAGTCTCGGGAGTAGAACCCGAAAATCGGTCGTTGGAGAGTTTTGGCGGTTCGTACTGTTGGGGGAAGGAGCGATACTTTCTCACAAACAACCGCTATCCACACATGTTATTATATATTTTACTATGTAGTATGGTAATGATGGTGTATTGTGGCAATAGAAGCAGTTAGAGACGGAAATAGAAAACACCTATTTTCTCATTAAGTACCTAGCTGTGCATCGGATTTCGTGGACTCCACGCCCTTCCACATCTACACTCTAACACCCCCCCGTCCCACTCTTGGCGAGAGCGAGAATCTCTGGATTGTCCCAGCAGACGTTCACTACTGAGTGCCCGAGCTAGCCAGGGAACGTGACGGAGTGACCGCGGTGAGTTTTTCGTTCTCCCTGAGGGGTGCATGAAGCCCGAGATACCGTGGAGCAACCAACGACTCGATATTCGAGTAGTGGCGGCTAAAACGAACCCCGAAATCGGAATTTGTAAACTAAAGCCGAAGACTCTTATATACTGTTTTAGTATCTCTTACCAGATGATGGGGGAAGCGCATCTTCGAGTCCTCGACGTATTGACCGAGGACCAATCGATTACAGCCCTTCACGAGCAAACGGGCTATAGCATGGGCCGCGTCCACGAAGTGGTCGAAGAGTTAGAGCAGAACGGCCTTGTCGTGACGAAACGCGGGAATCGCAATCGAAGAGTGGTTTCAGCCACCGAAACAGCCGTGTTTCGCGCCTACCGGCGACTCCAAAGCCAACACCCCCATATCGATTTTTCGGAGATTCTCTCTCGACGCACCCTCCATGTCTGCTGGTTTCTGGACCAACCCCGGAAAGTCAGCGAGATTGCAGACCGACTCCCGATAACACGCCAGCGGGTCTACCAACTCCTTGCACCACTGCAAGAGCGTGCAATGCTTACCAAAGACGGAACCCAGTACAAGATTGCAGACGACCTCACGGACCTCGTCGAATTTGCTCGGGCATTCGTCGACCACGAACACGCACACCGAGCGAGAGAAGACGCCCCAAGCGCAGTCGTTCTGTGGAGTACCCCCGCGGAAGCACTCGTGTCCGTCGAAGCGAAACAGGACCGAGAACAGCTCGTAGATACGGATAATTGGGCAGTATCAGGGCTTGCACGGTACGAAGAGTACGGCCTCACGTTCTTCGGCGCGAACCAACCGCCGGTCTTCTACTCCGAACTCGACACCAAGATTACTGTCGAACAACTTGTCTGTCACACCCTCGTCGCCAAGACCGACAGCCGGCGGACAAGCTACGCACTCCTCCTACTGACGACGACCGCATTTGACGAAGACCAATTACGCGCAACTGCAACGGAGTACGGCGTAACTGGACTCATCGAAGATATGCTTTCGTTCCTCCACGGTGACCCAACTAGCTCCGAGTATATTCCGAATACACGTGATTTTGAGGCTCTTAAACAGCAATACGAGGAGACATCATGAGTCCGTTTAGTGGCCGTGAGGCAATCACCGAATTCCTCCAAGACGTGGATGACCAGCTTGACCAGAGCGTCAAGGTCTATCTCGTCGGCGGAAGCGCGATGACCGCACACCAATTGAAAGATCAGACGAAAGATATTGACCTCGTGCTCGGCGTTTCCGCAGAATTCGAACTCGTTCGAGATGCTCTCCTCGATATGGGGTTTGTCGTTGAGAATGAGCCGACCGCAGAGTTCGAGGATATTGGACGGACATTAGAGTTGGCTGGTGAGACGGGTGTTCAGGTGGACTTGTTCGAGGAGCAGATCGTCGGGAAGCTTCGGCTCTCGACGGAGATGCGCGAACGCGCAGAGCAAATATATGGGGGAGAATCAGTTGCTGGCTTCACGCTCTCGAAAGAAGATATGTTCCTCCTGAAAGGCGTTGCAGGTCGTGGATACGATCCGGAGGATATGCTCGCGCTTGTGCGGTCTGGCCTGCAGTTTAGTGTCGTCGGAGAAGAGCTTGAGGCACAACTCCCAGTCAATACAGGGACCGTCGAGGCCCACCAATTGTACAGCTACTCTCATCCACTCATGACGTTTGAGCAGACAATCACGCGATTCGATGGGCTTCCCTCGGAGTTCACCGACCAAGTCGAAGCACTCGCAGACCGTGCCTTCACCGAGCGTACCGTCATCGAGCACCTCCAAACTGGCTCTCTCGAAATTGAGATTCTGTGCCGTAAAGTTACAGACAACGACGACTCCATTGACCGGCCAGAAACTGTCCGGAAGGCAGTCACCAATTTAGCTGAAAAGGGAGTTGTCGAGCGAGATGGCTCGGACGTCTCGCTAGCCGAGGAGATTTCACTTCCCTGAATTACAGGCCAGAAGCGACCGCGGTGAGTTTTTCACCCCCTGAGGGGTGCGGGGGTCTCGAAGTAGTCCCTCGAATCGAATCATGAGTGGAACAATCGACTCCCAATCACTCGAACAGACACGGCCAAACCAGAAACAGGATATCGTCTACGTCGGCTACCGGCGGCGCGGACGCGCTGTTGTGGAAAGACAACCCGGACAAGAGGTGACGCCAGAGCTAAGTCTCGAACTGGCGAACCACAGTCCATCGGGCTTCGGTTGGGGATACGGTGGGAGTGGCCCGGCGCAACTCGCGCTTGCGCTCCTGCTGGACTATACCGGCGACGAGGACATCGCACTAGCCCACTACACCGCGTTCAAAAACCGGGTCGTGAGCCAGTTAGACTGCTCTCATCCTGAAGGGTACTGGCGGCTCACCGGCACCGACATCGAAAACGCCCTCCGTGAACTGTCCGACGACGTGGTCGCACCGTCCAACTGAACACCAAGCAATACAGCTACACTATGTCAGAACACAACTCGTCTTCTCGTGCAACGACCGAATCGAAAGCGACCAATGACGAATCGTCACTGACAGAGTACGTCGAGCGAAGCGATGTCGGTGTCTCGCTCACGCTGAAACTCAAGCGAGGGACTGGTACGCGGGATGAAGACCAGATCAAGGCAAAGGTCAAAGCGAAAACGCTCGACGACGCTCGAGAAGATATGGACGTACTTCGAGCGTACATTCGTGATCTCGCCGAGGAGGCCCGCCAGATTCAACCCACAAAAGACGAGTAGCGACTCACAATTCTATAGGAAAAATAGGCCGATTACCTCGGGTCCAACTCCAAGAAGTCCCCATGACCTGCTACGAAGGGAATTAATCACTCAATCAGCAGTTGTAAATGTGAGAGAGATACTAGTAGCAATAGAAGATACGAGGTGATTAGAGAACCTCGAATGTCGGATATCCAGAGGCAGGCTTTGTTTCCTTCACTATGACCTCCTTGAGGTACTGACCGGGGGATGTCGGACAGGAAGAGAGGTTTTGGTAGACGAACCGATCATACTCGAAGGTATTGGTCGTTTCGAGGTGGAGAGTATGGTAGTCACTTGCACTACTTTGGTTAACGCGGAACGAAACCCCGTACGAGTCCGATTTCGGATCGGTCTTGAAATCGTCGTACGTGGGACTGTACGCCAGGTTCCAGTAGTAGTACTGCCCGGTACTGTTGTTGTTGTATCCCTTATTCATGTGGCTCGTCGACGTCTCTGGCTGAACCTTGTAGGACAGAGATGCACCCATACTGAGGAATGGAACCGGGGAGAGGTCAATGCCAGTCGTAATCGTAGCATCAATGTTAGTCTCTGTCCCGTCTTCGAGATCGTTATCAGTCGGGTCAGGGAGGTCTAACCAGACTTCTTCGCCGGAGTCCCACGTCGCATCAACATGGAACTCGGTAGCCTTCGGGCGGCAGGGATCAATAGCGTATCCATCGGACGGAACAGCGCCGTTCTTCGGTTCATTCGAGAAGTAACTCTGGAAGTTCCAGCGGTTGCCTGCGTCGCCGACTTGATTGTATTCCTGTCCCGACTCTGTTCCTGGGTCGTGGTCGGCCTCAACGACCATCTGGTACTGATAGTCTTGGACGAGATCGTCTCGATGATTGCAGTCGCTTGGCGTGTTATAGTAGTCGTTGAAGTCAGTAGTGTCAGATACGCCGTCTTCACTTAGTGCTCCGACATCGCCCATCGAGGATTGCGTCGTAATTGTGTCACTCGAGACTGTCTGAGACGACGGTTTTTGGGAGTAGGCCGAAACCTCATCTGCGGTGAGATTCTCGGAGTATACCGGAATCCCGTGACTCATCCCACGTTTGTTTTCGAGAGCCTCGCGATCGATACGGAGATGACTGCCGTCGGCTTCTCCCGCCTGTGTTTTCCACGAAGGAAGTAGCGAAAATGCTAGTTTCCCGTGAACAGGTGTCGGTCGAGTGAGGAACCCGTAGATTGTGCCGTGACGGAGCGACAAATCAATCTGCAACGGTGCATCGTCAGCTTGGTATTTGCCTCCGCGAATCTCTTTGAATTCGAACGCATTTTGTTCTTCACTTGCCTCCGTCGGTCGATCATAATCGACACGAATCTTGTAGTCGCCGATGGAAAGCGTTCCCTTCAGTTGTGGACCATACTGCTTGATAGTAGCCGATGCACCACCGACGACTTCGTGGCTTCGTGCGTCGTAGGTGTACCCCGTGAACTTCTTCGTGGTCGTTTTGCCAAGGACAGTACTCGGCAATGCCGAAAGCCCGGCAATTGCTCCGGTACTTTGGAGGACCCTTCGTCGTGACGTGCCAGCTTTTGGTTTTTTGTTTTCTTCCATCGCAACCAACCATTTTCACATTAGATATTTAATGTTTTCTAATCTACATTTATATAATCAGCTATATGTAATAGTTATATATTTGTTATTTCTATCAGAAGCAAATAATATGATTAGTTGCAATTGAGACTACAAAAGAATTAGAAAAAGGCTTCTTGCTACCTAAGAATTATCTTTCTATGCCACCCTCGTATTCCCGACGATCGCTGGTCTGTACAATGGGGACAGCACTTAGTATGGGAATGGCTGGTTGTGCTTCGTCCCCTGAGACAGGTCGTGTCACCGTCACAATAGTAAACCTGACCAACTCCACCCAGTCAGTTCAGGTTAGTATAACCAATAATGACGACACGGTTTGGAAACAGACTGCAAATCTCCCACAGAAACAACCCGAGAACCCAAGTAAAATTGAAACACAGTATGCGCTAACTGGTATTGAAGAGGGTTCCAGCTTCAACGTAAACGTCAAAATCAACAAACAAGAAGAGGTAACAACTGCTCCACTAGTCATTGACGACACAGCTTCTGACCCCGTAGAAAGCGTTGTCGTCCGAATCACCGGAGATAATCGAATCGAGATAGCGACCTCACGCACGTAATCCAATACACGATAGTCTGAATGCGATAGGAGTTGCTACCGATGCTGTCGAAACTGTTTGTGAAGACTATAGTCTCGCCCCAGGGATCAACAATCACGACGAAGAGTCGTCTTCGCTTGTAGCTTCACGAATTTGCAGTTCGACCATCTGTCCCGGTGGGAGGTCAGTTTCGTCCAAGACTTGCAGGAACGTCTGCCCATCCCCACTCAATACTTGTGCCGTCACCGTCTCAGTCGCGACCTTGGCGTCGAGCTTCGACTCGATAGCGTCCAACCGAGTCAACACCGTCGATTCGAACGAGTCCGTCTCAGGGTCCGGCGAACTCGCCGCCGCTGGGTCGTCGCGTACGTCTTGAGTCGTTTCTGGGTGTAATTCTTGATTTTTAGTCGAAGCAGACGGGCCACTAGTTCGACCATCGTGGTCAGTCTCAATCGATTGAGTAGAGAATTGGTCTCGAAATTCGTCAACGGCCACACCTTCCGCCGCTACATCGACCGGTGTTCGCTCGGGAGTTGGAAAGCTCTCTCGGGTGGCAACGGGTTTGTCGCTGAGCGCCTGCCATTGTTGCATCCGAATTTTTTGGACGACCCGGTCTGTGAGCCAGCCCGGAGCAACCCATTCTCCCGCCTCGTAGAGAGTATGCTCGTGGTCGTCGTTGGTGCCCCACGTGAAACATTCGTCGTAGCGCTTCTGGAACCGATTCAACTCCCCACCCGTCGCATGCTTGATGACGACGTGCTGTGGCGCTAACTCCGCGACGGTCTCGTCAAGCGTCTCGGGCGTCGGATGGTTGATGACCTCGAATGCGTGGGTCGTACACGACCCGCTAGAAGCAGGCTCAGCCCCGCCCGTCGTAAGTTGGACGAACACCGCAGAGGGGTCGTCCTCGATAGCCCCGAACAATCGCTTGGCATTGCCTCGGACAGGCTCGTCAGGACCACAAATCGTGATTGCACCCGAGTCCAGTACCTCCGACGGCTCAGAGAAAACCCACTGTGATTCGACGTTCGGCGTATCGAAGTCAAGGTCGTCCCAGAGTTTCGCGGTTTGACCGACGAGCCGAATCGGAAGTGTCCGGTCAAGTTCGTTGACTAAGTGGCCGAGGAGCGTCGCGTAGTGAACGCCCGTCAGTGCGCTCGTAGCGACGACGACAGGCGATCCAGCGAACCCGCGTTCGAGAATCGTTCGCAATGAATCGTTGAGGTGAGGCGTGGACTCGTCGGTCGTCGCAACGTTCAGCAGGACGGCATCGATATCGACCGGCAAGGCCGTCTCCAGTCCAGGAAACCCCGCGCAGGGCCGAGTCGTGAAGCCACCCGTTGCGAGGAGATACTGCATTTCGTCGTCGAATGTCGAGTTAGCGCTCGCCTCGTCGTGGAACCGAATGACGAATCCAACAGCACCGGGCGTGTGCCCGACAGGAATTGGACGAACTTCGAGGTTCGGCAGGATAGCGGTCCAGTCCTCGATTGGTTCGAGCGCGTTGAGTGCGTCCGAGACAGTCCCGAGGTCGTTGTGTTTCTGGGCTTCGGGGAGTGCGCGCTCGACAATCGTCGCTGTTGCGGGGGCCGTATAAATTGGCGCGTTGTGGCGAACGTTATCGCCAAGTGTCCGATAGTGGTCGATATGGCCGTGTGTGAGCAGTATCGCGTTGAGGTACTCGTCGTCAGCGAGGAGGGCGTCTAAATCAACGCCGTCTCCGGCATCGATGAGGATGCACGCAGTCGTCCCGTCGTTCGTGTGAAATCGCAAGAGGGTCGACTCATTGCCAGCGTAGACATTCGCGTTCTGGTACGAGACATCCATCTATTTACAAGTATGGTAGGACCACCCGTACTTGAAAACCCGACAAAGAGTTCCTCCACTACGAGAATACTCTGTTTCGTCCTCCGAAATAGAGACTCACCATTGAAACTCGCCGAGGTCGCGCAGAAGTAAATCTGATTGAGACCGTCGATTACGATGTGTTTTTCAACCCCCGAAAGGGTGCGGGGACAGCATTCCCTGCCCGAAAAACATGGCAACACTCCAAGCAGCAACAACGTCGAACGGTGTCACTATCACAGATGCACAGGCAGTTCAAGGACTCTGCGAATCATACTGTTTCGGAACGCTCGACTGGGAGGTTGACGACAACGACCGATTCTCGATTTGGGGCTACGACGCATTCGAGGTCTACGGACGTCGAGAAAACGGCTTGCCCGACTATGAAGCAGGACAGCGGACCCACGAATTCCTTCGAGCACTCGCAGCGTACGTCGAGGTGGGCGACGAACTCGATATTCAGACAGTCGGGTTCACCAAGTGTCGGTTCCCGGTGCTTGCCGTTCGATACGTCGTCCGGCATGGCGACGTCCTGCGAGCAGACCTTCGGACTCTTGAGCCAATTGAGGATCGAACGGTGTGACGCGTCTTACCGGAAGAAACGTGTCACTGAACCGGTCCCAGAGAGTATCAGCGGAGGGATTTCGTAGGTGACCCAAAAACTGATTCAACTTCGGCGGCAATGTCGTCGACAAGGATGTCGCGCCACGTTCAGCTTGCTGACGACCTCTACGAGCGCATCAAAGCAAATAGACAGGAGGGAGAGTCGTTTAGTGATACCATCGAGCGCCTCATCGACAACCGTTCGCTCCGTGACCTTCAGGATGTCTTCGACAATGAGCAGGTGGGTGAGATGCGGGACGCGATCAAGATACCAGAGGAAGAGGATACTGCCGAGGTCCGTGAACTCGGCAAGCGCTTCGACTAATCGGCAGCACAACTATATTATGCGGGACGATGAACACGTATGTATGGTGCATACAGACGACTCCGCGGTCGAACGCGTCAAGCTCGACCGACTGCGGTCGTATCTCGACCAACAGCGAGTCGTCTTTGCGATTCTCTTCGGTTCGCACGCACGCGGAACTGCTGGACCAGACTCAGACGTGGACATCGCACTCCGTTTCCCGGAGACGTTGGACGCTCGGGAACGATTCCGACTGCGAAACCAAATCGATCCGGACCTCCAGCAGTATGCCGAGGAGTTTGTGGACGTAAGCGATATCGAGCAACTCCCGACTGCCGTCGCACACGCCGCTCTCCAAGACGGTCTCCTGCTAACTGGCGACGAACAGGCCGTCGAGACATACTACGAGCAAATCGAGAAAGAGTACGAATCAACGGTCGACGAGCGGAAACGCCAACAGCGTGAATTCATCGACCGATTAGCAAGCGGAGACGTATAAATGGTTAACGAAGACGTGTTCGTTATCAAAATCCTACTATACTTGCTGCCTCAAGCAGACCATAGTGTGCCTCCACACTACCTTTTTAACGATAGAGTTCCCTCTACTGACCATGAGTAGTGACCGTATCGACGCCGAGAGCAAGGTCTCGGGCAACCAAGCAAACATCCCTGCCCGAATCCGGCGAGAACTCGGAATTGACGACGGTGACCAGCTACGCTGGCACATCGAAAAAGATGGCAGTATCCGCGTCCACGTCATTCAGCAACGGACAGGCACATTTAGTGACTTCGAGGGCTACGATGGAGACACAGAAACAGACGTAACTACCGACCACGACGCCTGGGGCGTCGACATCGAATAAATGCCTCGGGCCTTACTCGACACGTCGGTCCTCTTCGCAGCGACCTATCGACGAGATAACGCACACGATACTGCGCTTCCCATCCTCCGTGGCGTTGACGACGGGTCATTGCCGGAGGCAGTCATTCTCGATTACGTTCTGGCAGAGACGATGAACGGGCTCACCACCCACGCCGGACACGATGCGGCCGTCGATCTTCTTGACCGAATCGAAGAGAATGCCCGCTTCCATGTCGAGTCGCTAACTACCGATGCCTTTGCGACGGGAAAAGCACTATTCAGACAGCACAGAACGCTCTCGCTCGTCGATGCGTGTATCGTCGCCTACATGCAAACAGAAGGGCTAGGGTATCTCTACGCATTCGATGATGACTTCGATGCGGCTGACGATGTCTACCGACTCGATACCGCCACAAACCCCTACGAGCCGGAATAAATCCCTCACAATCAAGCCACAAGTCACTCGCCTCGTTCATCTGTAGACAAGCCGCTTCGATAGACGAGTTAGAGCCGGTTGGTAAGTTTTTCTGCCCCTGAAGGGTACGGGGCACTCGACTTCTCAGTGCCTCACGACCACAATGACGACACCACTTGCAAGACTCAAGACGACGAATCGAGTCCGGAAACGAGCCCAGTACGAAGCCTTCGAGTTCGAACTCCGAGATGACGATATCTGTGTGCGGAACGGGAGCTACGCCGACCCGGAGAATCACGAGTACACCGTCCGCATCGAGGACGACCTGCCGACCGCGTGTACGTGCCCTGCAGACGCAAAATACAGCGGGGCATGTAAACACCGCGTCGCGGTCGCGCTCCGTCAACCCATTCTCGACGCCGTCCGCCACCATCAACTCCTCGCCGACGGTGGCGAGACTGTCCAGCCCCCGAACCACCCTCACGACCACGAGGAGAACTCCGAAGAACAAGCAGAGACAGACGAACCGGACTGTGACTGTGCGGACCTCTCCAGCGATTTTCCGTGCTGGAAGTGCTACCGGACCGGACGACGTGACCTCCCCGAATAGCATACCTCACGTTGAGACGACCGCTCCGTTCTGCCACGTTGTATCGAAGTACAATAACAAGCAACCGATTCCGAACTCTATGACTTCCCCCGAAAACACCAACGACGACGCTTCGCTCGCACGACTAACCATCGCAGTTACGAACACTAACCTTCCAGAGGACGAAGCCGAACAGCAGGCACTCTGCGAGTCACTCGAAACGGCCGCCGGCAGCGTCCTCAACGAGACGCTCGGTGACACCACTGCAGACATCAAGGCGATACTCGGGCATACGTACACCTCGGTCAGTCCCATCTGTCCAGCCTGCGATAGCGCGCTCACACTCGACGGCATCCATCTTAGCAAAGATGCAGATGCGTACGCGGTCGCTCGATGTTCAGCCGACTGTGGCTGGACCGGTGACGGTGTGTTCAAACTCGTCGATCTCGATAGAAGCGTCGGCGATCACTACGAAAGCGAGGTCCTCACTGGAGGGATTCGGCCGGAGCGCCAGCAGTACACCGACCGCGACTGCTAGTCCGGTCGCGCTCTTTCATCCGCACCTCGAAACACGTCTCATGTAGTCTTCCGGGGTAGAGTCCCAAAAAATCGCTCTCGGTTGTTTTTCGTCGCCTCCGACAGGAGCGGAGGCGACAACAAGTGAGCAATGTCAGAGACGGCGAATCGAATGGACTCTCACCAGAACAACGACTTGAGCCGCGAAACATCCGGCTCATCGACCCAAGCATTGCGACGATAGACGACATGGACACGCTCCGTGCCTGTGTCGCCTACGAGAACACCCACCAGAATCGTATCCAGATTCTTCGACGACTCAAGCGACGTGCAGAAGAAATTCGCTTAGAGCAAGCGTAACACCCCGTCCCTCGGAGAGTGTTTTTTCGAGCCTCAAACAGGTGGAGGCTCAAAGGACATGAGTAATCGACCTGAGATCAAGATTCAGCACCAGACCGCGTTTGGAGACGATGGCCGACTCGAAATCGTCGAAGAAAGCGTCGAGACATCTCTCGAAGATTTCGGCGCAGAGATCGACCACCGCGAGCGCGATTCCCGATTAGATCGGCCGGAAGCAGACCAGTTCGGCGTTGATGACCGCCCCGAAGTAGCGCGCTCGGCCGAGAGCGACCAGTCAACCCTGTTTGCCGATACTGCCGACGACCAACGGACGCTCACAGGTGAGGAGGCAGCCACTCGGTGTCTTTTTGAGGATTAACCAACAGTAGAGAAGGAACTACTGGTGTTGTTGGTTAATACTGGCGTCTGCGACTGGTTTTTCTGCCCCAAGGGGTGCGGGGCAATCACTCCCGTGTCTTCGAGGTGATTCGAGATGGCTCTCTCAGCACGTCCGACCAGCAGCATCGCAACCGAAATTACAGCCGCCCGGCAAGCCGATCACATAGCGTTCCTTCACCGCATTCCCTTCGCGCTTGATGCATTCCGACTCGGCTTTCTCACTGGCTTTCGCGAAGACTGTACCTACCAACAGCACCAGTACACAGACTTGGAACTACCAGTCGGGATGCTCGACAATGACTTCCGTAATCCCGACCTCGATCGATACGTCGAGCGTTTTTTCGAGTACGAACCGCAAGTCGGTGTGATCGGTGACGCCTACGACGTCAACGAGGTCAAGGAATACGTTACTGCCGCACGCGAAATCCAAGGAAGCTACCCGGATGCGGACCTCGTGATCGTTCCAAAGTGCCGTGCCGCGATTCGCACAGTCCCCGATGATCTCGTCGTCGGGTACTCCCGGGGCTACGCTGATCGACTTGCCCACGAATTCTCTGACCCCGTGGACTGGCGTGGCCGTCGCGTCCATATTCTCGGTGGGCCCGCCCAAGCAACTCGGCGTAATCGACCAGCTTACTCGCCCGACGCTAACGGGCGACCCACCGGCCGATATCGTCGGCCTCGACTGGAACGGTGTCCATCGCGGGGCGCAGTTCGGCGAATTCTGGACGCCCGAGGGATGGGACGACAGCGGTCGCAACGCCGATCATGTAACGGTTCGCAAGACGGTGCGCCACGGCCTCGCCCGGATTCGTGAGTTCTGGCAGACGCAGGGCATCTGGCCCGAGTCGACACCTCAAGAGGACGAGCCCAAAATCGCGTATCAGGGTCCGTCACCGGGCGATATCGAGAGTGCGGCGTGTACCGAGTGCGGCGCAAACGTGTGGACGACCGAGCGCGGTCCCTACGTCGCAGAGTACGACACGGGGGACATCTGTGGCTACTGCAGCTACGACTGCTACTTCACCCACCGGCACCGGAATCACCTCGAAGAACTTGCTGGCGAGCAAAGCGTCTACCTCCCGCCGGCCTGACGCCACGAGTGTTTTTTGCGCCCCGAGGGGTGCGGCGCGTCCTACTTCGACGCAGTCGCCGTGAACGCAATTTACTGAAAATCATGACTACGACCAGTGACTCGTCGGTCTCGTTCGAGGAGACCGACGCCCGACGCGACGAAATGCACAGTACCATCGAAGCGTGGATCGACGACCTCGTCGACCACGTCGACGATGTACAAGCAAGTGAGGAGTTCCAGGAGTGGTTAGACGTCCAGAGTCGTTTCCACGACTATTCCCACCGAAACACGCTTCTCATCCAACTCCAGTATCCCGAAGCGACGAAGGTCGCAGGCTACAACACGTGGCGGAATGAGTTCGACCGGCATGTTCAGGAAGGCGAACAGGCCATCTGGATCTGGGCCCCAATCATCACGAAGCAGTGTCCTGAGTGCGAGAATTCGCCCAGCTATCACGAACAAAGCGACTGTGAGTACGACGAGAAATCGCCGGAAGAGTGGTCGAAAGGGCTTGTCGGCTTCAAGCCAACCGCGGTCTTCGATGTGTCTCAGACCGAAGGTGAACCGCTTCCCGAACTGGAGACCGAGGCGACTGGCGATGCTGACGACCTCGTGCCTGCACTCAAGAATGCAGCCGCTGATATCGGCGTGACAGTTCGTATCGTCAATGCTGACGAGTGGGAGCATGGCGACGCAACGGGCGTCTGCAAATATCGGAATCAACGTGACCTCCAACCAGTCGTCAAGGCGAAAGCCCGCTCGAATCACGCCGATCTCGCGGTCACGCTGATTCACGAGTACGCCCATGCACTCCTCCACTCAGACATCACCGACGAGACCGAGCGGGCGAAACGCGAGGTCGAAGCGGAGGCCGTCGCGTATATCGTTGGCCGGTATTGCGGGCCGACACGAGTGGGTCGGCGTTCTACCTCGCTGCATGGCAGGGCGAGGATCCAGCGTCGATCCAAAATCGGCTTGGCCGGATTAGCAACACGGCAAAAGAAATTATTGAGGTGACTGATGCGTTGACCGGAGAAGCAGACGAGACTTAATCTGCTCAAGTATCTGCTTTCTCAACTTGCTCTCGGGCGACTCGGAGTCCAGTTGCGCGAACTCGTCAAGCCCATTGAGCGAGGCGTAGTTGGGGATGTCAATCTTCAGTTGAGCAGAGAGTTTCCATTTCGGCGACAAATGTGTGAGTTCGCGAAAGAAGTGCATCAACATCCTCGTCAAGGGTCCCATAGCCATAGTCAGCCTGCTGGCGGAGTTCCCCGAGGTCGTTCAGAAAGCGGCCGTCTTCGCGCGATGCATCTCCTTCACTGACGATCTCGGACCCAAACAAAGAGAGAACACCGCCATGTGTGCTAGGATCATACCCTCGGTCGTATAAGGCGGCCTGTGCGGCATGAAAGCACGCATAGTACAGCCGGTTAATTATGACCGCGTCGGAGAGCCCTGCGTCCCGTGCTCCGTCAGCATCAGAAAGCGCTTGGTGGGCCTGTCGGAGTTGATCCTCAACCGCAGCATCACTGGGAGCTTCCTCATCAGGCATAGGATCGACCCTCGCTGAGAACATTGTGAACAAACGGGTTCCCTTCGTTCCGGTGGCGCTCGAACGTAGTCTCGTCAAAAATGTGGAGTTCGACAAGCGGCCCGTGTTCGAGCATCACGTCGTAGGCGATGTCACGGAGAGAATCAGCGATAGCGTCTCGGTCTGGTGCATCCGGGAGGACGACCAGGATATCGACGTCGCTCGACCGACCCCTTGCTTCGCCACGGACAGTCGACCCGAAAACGTACAGCTCGACGAGGTCATCACCGTGCTGAGACCGTGCGCGCTCGACAAAGGCTGTGGCTGCCTCGCGGTGTGAGCCAGCAGGAAGCGCCTCGGCCGCGGCCTCACTACTCATATCTAGGGGTACGTACTCGCGCCGCATTATATTTCCCCCGTTTGGGTGGTGTTGGTTGCGGTGTCGACTACCAATTCGAGGCACTGTCGGTGGAGATGATGGGCGAGTTCGTGCGCGAATTCGTGAAGTTGCTTGAAGTCCCCGTTGAAGTGGTAGCACCCGTCGTCCGTGCCGACGAGTCCACGGTCCTGTAACCGTTTGAGAACGCGATTGACGGTGTTGCGGTAGTTGTCGCTTTGCGCGGCAATCTCGGCGACGGTTCGTGGCTGGTCCAGGTAATAGAGTACCTCGAGTGCCTTGTGCGTCAGCAACTCGGTAAACTCGATGTGGAGTGCTGGCGCACGAGATCTTGGTAGAGTTCGACCGCCCGAGCAGCCGAAGGAATGACCCTTTTTCGGGGCCATTGCGCTGCGTGTAGACTAAGCCTTTCTCGGCGAGGTCCGCGACGGCACGAGAGAGATAACTCTTGCTGTGGTCGAGATCCGTCGCAAGATCGGAGATCGTGTCGCCGCGTTCGACGGTGGCGAGGACCTCCAGTTCGATGCTCTGCAACACGGTGTAACATAATACGAAACTAGTATATGAAATGGTTTCGAGTAATGTTACAGCTGCCAGGGGTTGGCGGTCCCGAAACAGTCTTAACCAACAAAACTACGGTAGTAGCGGCCTATGTTGGTTAACACAGAGTGAGCCACCATGTCCTACAAGCCACCGACACCCCCAGCTGAACTCCCCGCCAACATCGTCGACATCCTCAATGACTCCTCGCCCGAGGCCCTTCGTCACGTCGCAAGTTATGCCGAGGAACTCGCTGAATACCGTGAGCGTGAAGAGCGTCTTGCCGAGAAAGAGGAAGAAGATAAAATCGAAGAACGGCCGGACGACCTCCCAGATGACGTCCCATCGAAGGCGACAATCACGATCAAGGAGATTAACGGCAATCGCTACTACTACTGGCAGTGGCGGGACGGGGACAAAATCCGCTCACAGTACAAAGGTCCCGTCAATCCGGACGGGTGAATTTCTAATAGATTATACGTGAAGTGAATCTCCGGACATCGTCTAAGGTAACACACTCGTGCGAGATGATAAATCCGGTTAGTGTGTTACACCCCTCGTTTCCGACGTTTCCACACCCCCGATTTCCGTCGCATATTTTGGACCCCAGATTTCCGACGTTCCCTTGCACCCCTCGTTTCTGTCGTATCTTCCTACCCCCCTCGTTTCCGACGTTTCCACACCCCTGATTTCCGTCGTCTCATTCCACCCCTCGTTTCCGCCGTGCGTTCTCGTACAAGAGAAAGACTACTCGGCCGCCCAATCCTGCATCCGAGTGTCCTCAAGGATTGTTTCACGAACAACCTGTGGGTCTTCGATAAGGCGATTCTGCAGATGGATACCGCCTGCACTTCCCTTGTTGATCTTCTCAATCTCGACGACGCCAAGAAACGCCTGTTCCTTCACGATATCCCGGAAGCGTCGGACCGAGAGCGTATCCACATCGAGATGTGTACAAATCTGTTCGTACTGGTCGTACACACGGCTTGTGAGAAACGCATCGTCGGCAGAATTGATGGTGAGTTCAGTCAGTGCGAGGAGGGCGGCCTTCGCCTGTGTGGGTGCACCGTTCACAAGTTCCCGGAAGCGGTCTTTCTCCGCATGTTGCTGGGCTTGCCGAACGTGTTCTTCCCGGACTTTCTCCGCGTCATCTTCGTAAGCAACCTCGCCAGCGTGACGGAGGATATCAATTGCTCGTCGAGCATCACCATGCTCTTGGGCGGCAAACGCAGCAGCGAGCGGAATCACATCCTCGGAGAGGACACCGTCTTGGAAGGCATCCTGCCGGTTGAGCATGATTTCTCGGAGCTGGTTCGCATCATACGGTTTGAAGAACAACTCCTTGTGTTGGAAGCTACTTTTCACTCGCTCATTCAGGTTGTTCACGTACTGGATTTTGTTACTAATTGCGAGGACGCCGATGCTACAATCGATTTTCCCGGCTTCCTCAGCTCGCGAGAGCTTCATCAGAACACTATCGTCATCCATCAAGTCGACCTCATCGAGAATGATGATAGCCGAGTCAAACTGTGTGTCGAGTGTTTTCCAGAGAAGCTTGTAGTATTTCGACGTGCTGAGCCCGGTATGGGGAACGCTGATGTCCGTGACAGACTCGTCGTTTAGTTTCGCGGCGAGCGAGAGACGGCCTGAGTTTCGGTGTCGTCTTCCGCACAGTCAATGTATGCTACGCCGATGTCGACATCCTCTCCCGTTGCGTTTTGAGCGCGTTCACAGACGTGCCTTGAGACGAGTGACTTTCCAGTCCCAGTTTTCCCGTAGATCATCACGTTCTCAGGTGAGTATCCGTGAACTGCACCATTCAGGCGCTTCGCTAGTTTAGAAATTTCTTCATCGCGACCGACAATCCGGTCGGCTTCTGGAACGTGGCCGGTTTTCAGGAGGTCTTTGTTTGAGAAGATTCGATGCCCGGAGTCAAAGAGCGGGTCGTTGACGGAATCAGACGAGGAGTCGGGCGTCATTTACTACAAGACGTTGTGAGCGGAAACCGCATAAAACTAGTGGACTCCCCCACCCCACGTTTCCGACGTTTTTTCCGTCGAATTCTCTAGATAGACGGCTAAAGACGCAGGAATAAGATAGAAGATACGAGAACCAGGTTTCCGACGTAGGTGAGAAATATGGATGACTGCGGTGAGGCGAAGAGAGAAATGAAACGGGAAGCCGCTAACCCACCCACCCACCCAACGTTTCCGTCGTAATCTACAAACACGGAGGGGCAGTCAAAACGAGGTGCCGGCTACGAAGAATCACCACGAAGACTCCTCTTCTGCGGGATACTAACGGGAAAGATAAGGCAATGAAACCGTCGTTTCGCTCGGTAGGACGAAGTTTACTTCGTCCTATTTTAAAACGAAGTTAGCTTAATGGGCTATATGCAATAGAGCTATTTTAATTTGTCTATTCTTACGGTCGTCAGCTGAAGCCAGCACAGCCACTGGTTTAGACTTCTCAACAATATCGGAACGCTGTTGCGAACTCTACGAATCGTACGAACTTCAAGAGCTTTGAGAATTGCTGGTCCATCGTTTGAACAATCCCTACCGGTCTTTCCTCGATACGACGGAAACGTGGGGTGGGGGGGTACACCCCGACCCAAATACCCAAGATACGAGTTGATGTATTAATACTATCCTCCTGTAAGCTAACCAGTCTAGCTGGCGAGTGGTCGTTTCTCTTGTACTACGCTTCGTCGTCTTCGATATCGATACCGCGGTCTTGGAGAATAACTTTGGCGAGTTCTTCGGGATTATTTTTCGCCACCTGTATCGCGGCGTCCTGAATCTCACGACCAGTCTCGTTCCGGACGCCGTGTTCACGGAGTAAGGGCTTCGCCTCAAAGTCGACTGCGTCCTCAAACTCAGTCACTATCTCGTCACGGACATACCAGCTCTCTCGGAGGTCATCAGAAAACGGAAACGCTGGCTCTACGCGGGGGTCCGTCTCTTCTTCTTCCGTCTTGTCGTCCGCTTTTTTCTCATCTTGCCGACTATCGTCTTGCTCGGACGTTCCGTCCGCGTCTGCAATCGCATCCGTCTCGTCCGGTTCAGTTTCGTCGTCGGTGGCTGATTCACCGAGGTCGAAGCCGGTCATTGCTAGATTCCCCCCTGCTCGATGATCTCCGCCAGTGCCTCGAAGTGCTGAATCTGGGTACACTCGGGGTCGTAGGCAGTCACAGGCTTGCGCTCCTCGTAGGCATCACCGAATGCGGCGGAGTGCCGAATCGGTATCTTCGGCGGATCCATCTCGTCTGCATCGATTGCGGCCCATTCATCTGCGGTGACTCGCGCGAACGGCGGAATGTGATTGTCGAGAACCTCCGCAACGTCCACGCCCTCGGGGAGCGTGCCAGTATCAGGGTCGACTCCGTCACGGCCAGCGAGCAGGTAGGCAGCGAACTGCTCTTGGGTGTTCATCGCTTCGAGGAGTCGGCGGTCTTTCGTCTGCTGGTCGATACGCGCCCGAAGGTCGTTGGGCACGACCGCCAGAATCTCGAAGTCGATGTGCTGGCGGATCTCACCAACTAGCTTCGTTGCAGTCTCCCGCATTCCATTCAGGGCCTCGGGGACGGGCTTCAACGGCAGGATGGCGTTCGGCGCTGCGACGACCGCATTGTTCACCAGCTTGTTCCGACTCCCCGGGATGTCGAACAGGATATACTCATATTCGTCACCGAGGAGTGGGTCGACGAGATCCTGCTTGAGTCGCATGTCGCTCGCCATCACACTATCGCGGGAGAGGTCCTCGGTCACTGTTTCGAGATTCACGCTTGGGATGAAGTCAAACCCGTAGCCGGGTTGCTTGATGATGTCTTCGGGACTGGCATCCTCAAGGAGGACATCGCCAAGGTCGAGGGCGTCCTCGTCTTCGCGCGTGTAGTACCCGAGGCCGGTCGAAAGGTGTCCGGCCGGGTCGAGGTCGGCGACGAGTACGTCGTGGCCTCGCACGTCACCGAGGACGCCGCCGAGGGTGTTTGCGAAGATGCTCTTTCCGAAGCCGCCTTTGAGCATCGGGAGGCAGACTGCGCGTGGTTCGTGTCCGGGGGAGGATTTCGTTTCTGACATCGTGTCTCACCAGAGCGAACTGTACGAACTCTACGAACTGTACGAGTTCTACGATTCGAACAGTCCGTAGAGTTCGTGGGAGTTGTGGAGTTCGCTGTCGGTCAACTCAACTCAATCCGTGATAATAAAAGTTCGTGAGAAGCTTACGAACTCTACGAATCGCACGGATTTTAAGAACTGTAGGATTCATACGAACTCTACGAATTTTACGAACTTTAGAATTCGCACGGGCTTCACATGAGTTTCTAGGCGGAAGCCAACGACTTTAGTCGTGGGAGGAGGCCGCCAACTGTCGACAAACCGAATGACGTCGGTGCGCTGACTCTTGAACAGTATAATAAGTTAGACGTTACCGGTAACGTCTCGCAATGGCATGTCGTCAGTGTTCAACTCGAGATCAACCTGCCAAGATGATAACGCATATGTGACCGATGTGTCCCTCTCTTACCAATGCCCTCCACCCGCCGAACATTCCTCGCAGCATGTACGAGCACTCTCACTACGCTCACAGGCTGTCTCTCGTTCGATAACCCAAGCGCACGCGGCCACTGGCCGCGTCGAACAGTCGATAACGCCCATACAGGATTCGCCTCGACTGACGGCCCGACAGCATCGCTTCACGCAGAATGGCAACAGTCACGGGAGAGCCGAGGCGTTGTGACGGTCTCACCTGTCGTTAGCAATGGAATCCTCTATTTCGGGTACTCTCGTGAGGCGACAAGCGACGAACAGGGTGGAGTGTGGCTAGAAGCGCTCGACGCCGCAACCGGCGAATCGCTCTGGACGACGGAACTCTGGCGAAGTGACGAGTTCCACTACTTCTATCTCTCTGATTCGCTCGTCCTCAACGACAACCAGCTGTTCGTCCAGACGAAACCTGGATTGAAAGCGATCGGGACAGACGGCAATGAGCAATGGACGTTCGATAATCTCTATGAAGGGCAACAGACACCCGATACTATCCCACCGATTGTGACGGACGACATTGTCGTGACGGGAACGTACAGTACGTCCGTTGAGGAGACGGAGCAACCAGAAACAGTATTCGGACTTGACCCAGACGATGGTACTGAACGGTGGCGAGTCACATTCCCCGACTCCGCCGGAATGTGGCAGTTAGCGGCGGCGGACGGTACCGTTTACGTCCCGATGGTCGACTCCGAGCGTCTCATCGCCCTTGACATCCTGAATGGTGAGGAGCGATGGCGATGGGAAGCGCCGGTCGCCGGAACACCAACAATCGTTGACGACACGCTCTTAGTGCCCCTTCGTGAGCACGATAACCAGCAGTCTATCGCTGCGGTCGATCTGCCGACGAAAACGGTTCGCTGGCGGAAATCCGTCGGTGTTCGATGAGGAGACGCGGGCCTAGCAGTCGCCGATAATTTGGTGTATCACGTGGCCGAGTTCGGTGTCGAAGCACGCCGCGTCGAGACGGGCGAACGTGTCTGGCGGTTCGGCGGCCGTACTGAAGGACAGCCTGAGATCGATCTCGTTTCGACGCCCGTCGTTGCGAGTGACTCTGTCTACGTTCCGGGTTGGATTCAGCGCGACACTATGTACGGCCACTTATTCGTCCTCGACGCACAGGCGGGAACAGAACAGACGCGCGTCGAATTAGGGCGGAATCAGGAAATGGGGCGGAGTACCCCAGCGGTAACGTCTGATCTCGTATTCGCAGCGACAGATGCTGGCGATTTGTATGCATTTGGTGAGTGTGGAACGTCCATACTGGACTCCTGCCTCATCGATTAGATCACCTCGGTTCTCGAATTCGGCGAATCCAGCAGAAAGTAGCCGTCGCTGTATTATCGAACAGTATACTATCCCAAAATGGTTCACCATGTCTTGAGAGAACAGCTCCTCCCTTCCTGTTGCCTCGTGGCAATAGGTTTAGGTAGGTAGCCCACGAACGAGTAGTCATGAGTCAGGATCGCGAGCGGAACGACCACGGCCAATATGTCGGGACAATCTCTCTCGAGGATGTCCTCGAAGCCATCCGCCAAACCGACAGCCCCGTCGCCACCGCGAAAGAACTCGGCGAACTCCTTGACTGTAGTTCTGAAGCCGCCCGCCAGAAACTGATCACGCTCCACGAACAAGGCCGAGTCGAACGCCGCACCGTCGGCGCAAACGCCGTCGTCTGGTGGCTCACCGACACCGAAGACACCACAGCCGAAATCAATCCAGACGACCCGTTCTGGGATGCCGAGGCGCACGCCGGTGATGAGGACGAACCCGTCGGCGAGGACGATATCGATGATATCCTCTACGGTGAGGTTGAGTCGTAATGGTACAGGGTGCAACCCCGTTGTTCATCGATACAGGCGCGTTCTTCGCGTGGGCCTACGAACAGGCCGAACGTCACGACCGCGCTCGGGATGTGTTCGATGCGATTGCCGCTGGCGATCTTCCATACCGTCCGCTCTACACGAGCCGGTCAGTTCTCTCAGAGCTCACGACGTTGATACTGCGGAAGGTCGGGCACGCTGAAGCCGTGGAAACACTTGAGACCATCCGAGGGTCCGAGAGCTTCAACATCCTCCCCGTGGACAAACCTGCATTCAATGCCGCCTGTGATGAGTTCGCCCAGTACGACGACCACCAAATCTCGTTCGTCGACCACACCAGTAGTGTCCTTGCTGGAAGCCGTGATATCAACCATATCTTCGCGTTCGATAGTGACTTTCGGACACTCGGATTCACACTCGTCCCCGAGGACGCCGGACGGCTATGACTGATGAGTTTCTGCCCAGCGAGTAGTGTCTATTCGTAGGCCGACTGATGAGGCCGGAACTAGAGAACTCATCTTCAGTATATCGAGTGTAGCGGAGTTAACCAACATACGGGCTGAAGTAGGGGTGGCTGTTGGTTAAGACCACCAAATACTGGGTGGCAGAAGCGATGATGATGCCGATGGCAAGCTAAAACTGCGCAGTGGTCTGTGCGAAATCCCCGGAAGGAAGCGTGTTGGAATCACATTAGTTAGATTTACGACCACATTGGTGGTTTCTGGATGGCATTATCCACGATTTCGAACAAGCAGGGCCCGTCGAATACGAAGGTGGATACTGGCAGTACCGGGGCGAGATTTTCGACCAAGTCTGTGACTATCTCGACTTGCTCGGTTACGAGTGGAGTCACGATGAAGGGGAGAGAGGCGAGTTCTCCGATAAAATCAGGCTCACACCCGGGCGCGAAACTGGTGGCGCGTTCAGACACCTGATGGAGATTCGGCCGAAGGTCAATCGGAAGCGACTGGCATTCACGGGACATCGACGAATCGGTGGCCAAACCGAGGTGACGGCTGTCGAGCCGGAGGATAGGAAACAAGTATACTTTGTCGATACGACGGAGGGAACGGTCATCACGGAAGGACTACTGTCTGTGTTATCGTAGTATGAGAGCCTCATACGAGATGCTAAGTTCCTCTCCGTCGCTAGCTAATGAAGACTTCACCGACTAGTTCAGCAAACGCTAATTCCAAAACAGACGTGCCATCGTTAAGGATTGAAATTTCAGACAGAAAGTGGGGATTCAATCGAGCGTCCTTACCGATTTCTAGGGGAGAGTACGAGACGTGTTCTTCCTTTACGTTTCAGCCTATTTCAGGCTTTGATAGACCGACTCTACGACGCAGTGGTAGACCGTCTGAACCAATTTAAGATGAGTATGATCGTTCCTTAGGCACACTACGAGTCACCCAAAGCAGTTAGAGTGAGTGAGATCAACTACTGGTCGGTGTTATTCCTTCCGCCGAATTTATTTACCAAGTGTTTATTTATACTTAGAAATGGGATCAGTAGAGGTTCTTTGTGTAGCAGACGTCCATATCGGACGCCGCCCGAGTCAACTTCCGGCAAGGTTCGATGCAGCCGATTTCTCTCCCCGGATGATCTGGACCGATATCGCTCAAACAGCTGTGGATCACGATGTTAACGCCGTTGTCGTGGCCGGTGACCTCGTTGACCGGGAGAACAAGTACGCTGAAGCGTACGGAGCCGTCGAGTCGGTAGCTACGACCCTTGAGGAAGCTGGTATTCCGCTTCTATGTGTGGCTGGGAATCACGATTACGACGTTGTTCCGGACTTGGCGGACGCTATCGACGGTGTCCGGTTGCTTGGTCGTAATGGGGAGTGGGAGCGGGAAACCCTCGTCGGGGAGGGCGGTGAGGCTCGGCTCCAGATCGACGGCTGGTCGTTCCCGAGTCGGTACTATCCCGAGAGTCCGTTAGACGAGTACGACCTTGACCGTGACAGCGTGCCGCAACTCGGTGTCGTCCACGCTGACCTGAATGGACGCGAAGATCGGTATGCGCCAGTTGACGTGGATGCGTTAGCGACGAGCGGACATGCGGCGTGGGTTTTGGGACACCTCCACAGCTCGGGAGTCCGCCATGAGAGCCCTCTCGTTGTCTATCCGGGGTCGCTTCAGCCGCTTGATTCGAGCGAGACAGAGGGTCACGGTGCGTGGCTCCTCACGGTTGACTCGGAAGGGGCAGTGGATACGCGTCCGCTCTTCTCGGCGACACTTCAGTATGAGGACATCGTCGTCTCGACTGGCCCTGATCAGGGATTTCACGATGTAATTGATGCGACGCACGATGGGCTACGCGAGACCGTCACGGAGAGCGACTCCGAGGCGGAGCTTCTCGCGGCCGAGCTAACACTTGAAGGGCGGACGGCAGCCCATACTGATCTGCTCGACCGCCGAGCGGAATTTGAGCAGATCGAACTCACCGAAGCGGGAACGGCAGTACGGGTTATTAACGTGTCTATCGACACGACGCCAGCGGTTGACCTTACCGAACGGGCCGGTGAAGACGACCCCGTCGGCTATCTTGCTGGACTCTTACTGGCGCTCGACGGAGACGAACCGCTGGACCCGTATCAGAACGTGATCGAAGCGGCGCACGCGAGCGCACGGGAGACGCACGAGTCGAATGCCTACAGGGAACTTCGCTCCCACGACGAAACGTATGATCGACCGACGGAAGACGAATCGAAGGCCGTGTTGCGCCGACAGGCGCGGTCGCTTCTAGACACTTTCCTTGACCAGCAAGGGGTGCCAGCGGATGAGTGAACCAGCGATGACCGAGGTGGACGAGAGCGAGGCAGAACGCAGTGATGAAGATGACCGGGGAACCCCGGTCGTCGTCGAATCGGTCATGCTCAAGCGTGCTCCAGGGTTCGAAGCCGGTGGATTCACCGTTGACGGCTTCTCACCCGGTGTTAATGTAGTCTACGGAGAGAATGCGGCCGGGAAGACAACGCTGTCGGAGGCGATTCGCTGGTCGCTGTGGCCCGACGAGGCCCCGACATCAGCAGAGATCAGTACGCAATTATCCCATGACGGGGATCAGCGGAGAGTCGAACTCCGCGGTGGCATGTCTGAAAATTTCGTAGACGGTGCCGCCGCCGACCCGATCCCGGTCCCATCGCTGCACGGAGGTCGTCGGTATTCGTTGTCTCTGCACGAGCTACTACAGGAGGAGACGGATGACGGCGAGTTCGCTACCGTCATCCAGCGCGAATCGACCGGAGGTTTCGACATCGACGCCGTCCGTGAAAGCTTCGATCTCGAAGAGGGAGCGAGCCCCTCTACTCGAAACCTCAGTGCCACACAGGAGGCAAAAAAGGCGATCCAGCGGGTAGAGGATTTGAGGCAGGAGACACCGGACCTCGAAGAGGAACAGGAGGAACTCTCCCGGACCGAAGAGCGGCTTGCAGACGCCGAATCGGCCCGAGAGCGAGTTGAACTCCTCGAAACAGCAATTGAGCACGCGGAGGCGAGAGCGGACTACGAAGAGAAGGTGGAAGAACTGGAAGAGTTCCCGCAAGAGCTAGGGGCGTTCAATGGAAAGGAACTAGACCGACTTGACCGTCTGGACGAGCAGATACGAACGCAAAAGGGTCGTGAACGAGATACGGCGGAGACGTACCGGGAGGCCTCTCAGGCGCTGGCGGCCACGGAACTCCCCGAGGACGGGATTACCGATGACGATCTGGAGAGTCTCCGGCAGTATCAGAACCAACTTGACGATGCCGAAGACGACCGTGACCGGCTGAAGCGCGAGCTATCCGGTGCGGAGGAAAAACGTCAAAAGATCAGGGGCAGCCTTCCGCTTGACCTCGACGAGGAGACGCTCCGAAGTGTAGAAACGGATGACCTCGACGAATTACGGTCCTTCGTCGAGAAGGTGACCGAAGTAGAAGGAAAGAAGCAAATCGAAGCCGCGATCAAAGAGTGGCTCGAAGGCGAGTCAGACCGAGTTCCGGATCGTTCGACTCTTGAGGACGGTCGGGGTGCGCTTGAGAACTGGTTGACGGCTCCACCGGAACGTGCTACTGATGAGGAAGAGAATCGGGGAATGGTCTGGGCGGCTGTTGCGGCGGGTGTACTCGCGGCCATCGCGGGTGTCTTCCTCGCGTTCACCTCCAATCCACTCGGACTGCTACTGACATTGCTCGGTCTCGGGATAGCTGCATACGCAGTCCTTGTTTCAGGAGGAGAGGAAGACGCCACGAAGAATCCCCGAGCGACCCACGCAGAAACGTTCCGGCAGACCGGCCTCAAGGAGCCGGCGGCGTGGGAAGCCGACTCGGTCAGGGAACGGCTCTCTGAGATCCGTGAGAGACTCGGGGAAGTGGAACTCGACACACAGGAGGCACGGAAACGGGAGGAACTCCTTGCCCGGTACGATGTCGACGAACTCGAAGATGAACTGGAAATCGCCCGGAAACAGCTCCGGGCGCGCTTCGATACCGAAGTCGATGATGACATCGACCTGGCGGTGGTAGTTGAGCGGGTTGAGCGTTGGCAGGCGGCTGACGAGGAAGTCTGTAGGAAACAGGCGGTACTGTCGGAAGCCGAGGACCAAATCGCGGAGAACCGCGAGAATTTCCTCGCAACCGTTGCGCCGTACACGACCGAGACGTACGACTACGAGGTTGAAACTGCCGCTGACGCGGCCGGCGTGATTGAGAGCCTGGAGAAGCGTCGGCGGGACTTCGAGAACGCAAAGCAAAAGCTGGCAGAGGTGCGGGGGACTGTTACCGAGGCTCGAAGCGAACTCGACCGACTTACTTCCGAGCGGGAGGCGCTGTTCGCGGACCGTGGACTAGATCCGGGCAACCGAGACCGCTTGGAGAAGTTGTGTGGACAGCTATCGGACTACGAGGCCGCCGTTGAGGCGAAGAACAAGGCGAAGACCACGCTTGAGAATCGCCGTGAGGACCTCCGGGATCACTCTAGACACGACGAAGAGATTGAAGAGAGAAATAAGGAGTATCTCCAGAACGAATTAAGAGAGAAGCGGGAGACGGCAGCCGAGTACGACCGTCTGCTACAGGAAAAGACGGAGTTGGAAAACGAGATCGAGAGCGCGAAGACGTCGACGGAAATCGCTGACGCAGTCCAGCAGCGGGACCAGGCACTGGCTGAACTCGAATCAGAGCTTGAGAGAGACGTAGCAGAGGCAGTCACGGACTCGCTTCTTGAGTTCGTGGAGGCGGAGACAGTAACTAGTAACCAGGAGCCAGTATTCCGCCGGGCGGACGAGCTCTTGCGTCGCGTCACCGACGGGCAGTTCGAACTCAGACTCGAAGATGGGACGTTCAGAGCTTACGATACCGGGGAGGACCGGCGTGTTGACCTGAACGATCTATCTAGTGGGACGCGAGTTCAAGTACTGCTGGCGGTCCGGGTCGCTTTCGTCGAACACAGGGAGCAGGAGACTGCCCCGCCATTATTGCTGGACGAGACGCTGGCACCGTTTGACGACCGGCGGGCAGAGACCGTATTAGACACCGTAATCGACCTCGCTCGGCAGGGGAGGCAGGTGTTCTACTTTACTGCTCGGAGCGATGAGCGGGAACGCTGGAGGCGGCGGCTAGAAGAGTCGGGAGTGAAGTACGGTTTCCAGCACCTCACGGCTGCAGACGATCACAACCCTGTTGCGGATCCGCCGGCGCTCGACACCGCTGACGCGGTAGACGTTCCGGCACCAGACGGGGACGACCATGAGGAGTACCGGCGAAAGCTCGATGTCTCGACGTTCGATCCGAGGGAAGGTGCAGCGTCTGCGGATCTTTGGTACGCGACCGAAGATCCGGAAATACTGTACAGACTCCGTACCGCCGGGATCAAACGGTGGGGCCACCTCCGTTCGCTTCTGGAGGTCGGTGGTGTCGACGGACTCTTGTCGGAGAACGCCCGCGAGCGTGTTCGTCAACACGGGACTGCACTGGAGACGTTCGTCGAAGCCTACACGGTTGGGCGAGGGAAACCCGTTGACCGCGACGTACTCGAAGCCAGTAATGCTGTCAGTGATAAGTTCATTGACGAGGCAAGTGACCTGGCGGACCGCGTCGCTGGCAAGCCGGAGGCGGTACTTGACGGCCTCTCGAACGAGGTCAACTATTTCCGAGAGGACAAGGTCGAAGAACTCCGTGCGTACCTCCGTGAACAGGGATATATTGACCCGAGGCCCACACGGTCGGACGAACAAATCTACGCAGAGGTCGTCGACATCTACTGTCAGTGTGGTTTGGCCCAGAGGCCGCAACTGAAGCCACATCAGGGCAAGTCGGATCTCGGCGGCCCCAGACCCAAGTGTGGCCGGGGACTGACCGAACTCTCTAACGCAATTATTTTTACGTTGCTCGGTTCACGTTTATCTAATGGGCCGGTTCCTGAACTCCTTCACAGTCGGGCTTTCCGACACCAGTGCTGAACTGTACGAGATTAATCCCAAACCGGAGGCGGAGGAAGACGCATTATTCCCTCTATTGAATGCGCATGCCGAACGGTTGCGAGACGAAGTAGGGGGCCGAGCACATTGGTACCGGTTGGACGGTACGTGGTTCGTCGCCGTCGTCGGTGCGCATGATCGTCGGAAAACGGTCGAGTCCGTGAACCGGCAGGACCTCCACCGTCACGGCGAGATCGAACTCGACTTTTCGCGGGACAGTGATTTCAAGCTGATACAGCGGGCGATTTTCGACGCTTTGGAGTCGGAGATCGGACGCTCGGACGACTACTGGTTCGATAACAGGCGATACAGGAAGCGGGTGTATGCAGAAAATGCTGAGTGGAGCCTCCGTGGGTTTGATGTCTATCCCGGAGTGAAGCTCCGGCTAGATGCTCACGACGGACTGACACTCACACTTGATCCGACACTTGGAACGCATAGTTCGAAAACGCTGGCTGATTACCTTGCTGACGACTCGTGGTCTCGCGGCAGAATCGAGGCCGAGTTAGACGACCAGTTTGTCTTTGAGCGGCCTGACAGGAGGACAGTTACGCTTGTCGATATTCTGGAGGAACCCGTGTCGGAGGTGGAAGTTGAAGACGGTAAGTCGGTTCTGAAGTATGCTCGTCAGGAGTACGGTGACCGTTTTGCTGAACGAATCGATGACACTGAACCGACCGTACTCGTCAGTTTCGATAGCGGTGACATATATTCTGCTGCTCCGTCTTTGCTCCGTTATGCCCCAACTGACAAGCGGCCGGACGAAGTAAGTCAGTTGGCAGCCTTCGGACCTGAAGAACGGTGGCAGCGAACCCGAGAGTTTCTCGATGTTGTCCGCGGATTCGAGATCGGTAACGTGGACGTAACGGTTGACACTGACCCGATACGGCGGGAAGTGTCCCGGTACGGTTATCCGACTCTCTGGTTCGGTCGTGACGAGGCGGTAAAGATGGCGGTCGGGATGGAGAACCAGACAAGACCCGGCCAGAAGATTACTGAGGAATACTGGAATCCGATCAAGAGTGGCTACCTTGAGAAGTTCGGTCCGCGTCGTACATTCGGTGATCTGATCGAAACGGCGCTCGTGTTCCCAGATGAGGAGTACGAGGCAGCGCTCGAAGCGTATGAGTCGATCCGGAATTATACTGAAGAGAAGTTGGGTCTGCGGTTGAACGAGCGCCCGGCTCCGTTCGCATACGACGTTGAGGAGGATGTTGCGGAGCTCCGGGAGGTCTCGGAACCGTTCGATATCACTCTCGGGTTTCTCCCTGATTTCGACGAAGAGAGCTATTACAGGTTAATCGATATACTGGACGGCCACCCGCTCCAGGTCGTCACGCAGACCGGGATCGAAGACAGGAACGGTCACGACGAGGACGTGGTGGAGAACACTGCTGTCGGACTTGCGGCGAAGTTGGGTGTCGTACCGTTCACTATCGAGGGGCAACTCTCGACGCAGGCGTACTTAGGATTCAACGCTGACGGAGGCGACCGCGGTACTGCAAGTGCTGTCATGCTATCCGGGGAGACGAACGAAATCATTTATCGGACGGAAAATCAGAACCCGACCAACCGCAGTAGTGTGACTGATCGGAGTCAGGCGAAGAAGATAGTCCGCGACGCGTTACGCGAGGTCGTGGACGGCGACCGTTCCGACATCGACGAGTTCGAGTCGCTGACGATCCATCGGAACGGGTTCTTCGGTAACGAGGAGATCGAAGGAATCGAAGAGACCATCGAACGTCTCCGGGACACCGAATACCTCGCCGACGACTTCGAGTGGGCTGGTGTCGAGGTAACTCACAGAAGCCCGCACCGGCTGTACGCCGACGAGGGAATGCCGGAGATGGGTGCACACGCTCGGCTCGGAGATAATACGGTTGTCGTCGTCACGTCGGACGCGGAACAACTACCACAGGGGTCGCCGCAGACACTTCGCTGTCACGTCAAGGCCGCAGAGGGTGATTTCGACGCTTTCCAGGCCGGCCGCGACGTATTCTTCCTCTCGGAACTCAACTGGGGGTCTCCCTCGAAAGGGACGAAAGACCCGATAACAGTCTCGCTCACGCGAGAGATGAATCGGCGACTCGGTCACAACTGGGTGTCGAACCTTCGTTACCCGCCGTTCTGAGGGGGGTATGACGGCACCCATTCGCGGTTTGCCTCAAGGCGGTGTTGTCGTTCGGGCCGGTCTGCTGGATCGACTCCATCCTCGATATCGCTGATGAGCGCGTCGAGGTCGTGGTCGATGACATCTGGCACCTCGTCGAGAAGGAACCGGACTAAGTCGTCATCGTCGTAGGTGTCATAGTCCGGCGGCTTCTCCGTTTCGAGTGCGTCAAGGTGACGGTCGTACGCAATAGCGTCGTCCCGGATACAGTCGGCGAGATTCGGAAATTCTCGTTCGGCTAACTCCCGGATGACATCAACCCGGAGCGCGTCTGGTGGATGCGGATCCCCGTCTTCACCGCGTTCGAACTCGAAGGAACCGTATCGACTTAACCGCCGGACCACCGCGCAATAGTACGCCGGACCGTAAGCAAGGAGACCGCAGATATCACAGAAGAACTCCTCGAACCAACTCGTCCAGGTCTTGCCGAACTCGCCGTCTCTGCTCACTGTCTCGTCTCTCTCGTTGACCTCACGTCGGAACCGTGATCGTAGTCTCGGATGTTCGTCCAGCAGGGCGTGTGCCATCTCGTGTGCCAGGAATGGGTCGTAGCGCCGGTCGTCCCCTTCGCGGGGCAGGATCAAGGCGTAGTTCAGCTCTTTGCCACCTGTAGACGGCAGCTCTTCGTCTATCGGATCGAAGGCGTACCCGTTTCGAATCACCGGAATCACCATAGGATCAACGTCAAACACACGCTTCAGTTCCTCACAAACTTCAGCGGCGTGTTCGAGTTGGGGCGAGCGGTGCCCGGTACTCTGGTGTTGATAGAGGTCAAGATACACGGCCTCCGTTTCAAGGACGTGCAGTTCTCGTGCCAAGCGGCCGACTGCGCGGACGTAGTTCTCGTACAGACTGTCCGTCACCTCGGCCTCCGGTGCCTGATCGTACGACCTGTGAAAGTCATCCCGGGTTTCCTCGACAGTTTCGAATCTGTCCGAGATCGAGTCGAATATGTCGTCTTTAGCCTCGATATCAACGTCAACGCGATCGAACAGTTCACGAATCGAGTCCTGTTTCGCCCGGAGCGACTTCACGCGGGCATCAATGAGTGCCGTCGGCAACCTTCCCTCGCATTTGGTCGACGGTCGCCTGCGACGTTTTAGTGGCGACCCCGGAGATAGCTTCAAGCCAATTCTTCGCATCTTGCAGTCCGCGGTAGAACTCTAAGTCGTCACTCGCAGTTGCAAGTTCGGCCGCGGCAGCGTCAAGGTTCTCGATCATCCGACGAGTCGAACCCCTCCGTTGCTCGGCGATGTTCTCCGCGACGGCCAACTCAAACGGATCCAGTCCGGACTCGTCGGCCAAAGCGTCGCGGACGGTTATCAAGAGATCCCGTCCGTCTTCGAGTTTCGCACGTAACTCCTCGTCGTCACGACCGAGTTCGATTCCCTCGGATCGCGCTTTAAGCACAGATATGGCTACGAGCGCGTCATCTGCACGCTCGCCGAAGCGCCGGTTCGCTTCATATCGGCGCTTCGCTCGCCACTTGCTCATTACATTAATAACTAATACATTGGCGGGGAAATAGTTTTTTGCATTTCAGACACCGATTTCGTCCGTGTCAACACTAAGGCGAGTGACGCGGGAGAGAGCTTAGCGTCGTGCCAGTGGTTCACTTTCGCTAGCCGACCGTAGCTGCGACAGCCTCGTTTCTAGATCGGTCTGGAGATCTTCAAGATCAAACGCGTCGAACTCCTGCCGTCGTTCCGTGTCCGCGGCAGTGAAGTACAGCACGGTTTCCACGGTACGGTTTGGATCGCTCTGTGCGAGTGCGGCGGCGTACACCTCCAACTGCGGCCAGTGTTTCTCGGCGAGGTCGTCAACGGAGCGCGTACTCGTTTCGTCGGTCTTGTAGTCGAGGACGACGAATCGTTCGTCAGTTACGAGCAACAGATCTATCTCACCGACGACCCGTCCGGCGTCGAATCGGGCGACCACAGACACCTCTTCGTGAACCGTATTAGGGTCGTACGACTCGACCAATGCTTCTCGGGTGCTGAGCCCACGCTCGGCGTATTCAACTATCTGATCGAGGTCCTCCTCTGTGGGGTCGCCGAGTCCGCTCGCCCGGCTGTTGGCGACGGCTCGCCAGTCCTCGCGTGGTGGGCGGTGCTCCAGCAGTTCGTGAACCACGGTCCCGACGTGATTCTCGGCGAGTCCCTCATGGTCCGGATACGCGTCGGTGTCTCCCACCGCATCGCCCGCGATGGTGGTTGTGGGATCTGGTGCGACCGCTTCGGCGAAGGTCGTCGCGGTCGTCTCTACTGGCGGTTGCGAGATGTCCGCCTCAGGGACGTTCACGCACGGGATTCTATCGTCCAGCGGCTCGTCGGGTTCTCTGTCATCGCCTTTCCGAACTGCACGCCAATCTTCGAGAGGTGCGGGCGGAACCCGGACGGTGTAGTCGGCCTCGTCGAGTACCGTCCCGTAGACACTGTCGTCACTAAGGGCATCGAGGGTGTCGGCTATCTCTGGGTGATCGTCGTCAGGGTTGAGTGTTCCGTCACCGAGGAGCACTGGTTGGAGCCAATCTCGCCAACGTTTCCCGTCGCCGTGAGGCTTCGACGTCGACAGTGTGAGTGAGTCGGCGTCGTCGTCCAGTTCGTGGAGTCCACACATCAGGAGGTGGTCGCGGCCCGCGTGGCGGCGACATACAGGAGTCGCTTCTGTTCGGCGCGCTCTCTGCACCTACCGCGGCGCTTCAGCTCCGACCGCGCGAGGGTGTCCGTTGACTCGTACGGGTCGTTCGGCGATGGAGCCTTCAATCCGAGAATTGGTTCTGTCCCCTCCCCGACGGGAATCTCCCCTAGGTACACTTTTCCGTCGTCGTCGACACCGCTGCCGAAATTGAACTCCCGTCCCACTTCGGGAACGACGACAATGGGGAACTCCAGTCCTTTCGCGGAGTGGATGGTCCGGAGTCGCACGCCGTCGTTGTCTTCCGGGACAGTCGCCTGTGACGCGTGAGTCTCGACCTCTCGTCGGTCGCGGATTCGCGTCAGTAGTTCTGCTAAGGTTGGGTTCCCCCCTTCGGCCCAGGACCGAACCTGTTCGCGGAATTGTTCTACGTTTTCCACGGCTTGTTGCGGCCTATCGCCTGCCCCGACTGCGCCGAAGTAGCCAGTCTCTGCAAGTATCCCGGAGAGAAGCTGTCCCCATGACGGCGCGGCAGTCGCGTCACCAACGCCTGCTTGTTCTCGCCATCCTTCGATTTGTTCCGCGGCATCCCCGAGATCGCCTTCTCTGTCGCGGATCGCTCCCCACAGCGACCCTTCGCTGGCGGCTGGGTTAGCAATCTCGTCGTCGGTGAATCCGAACAGTGCCGACCGCAGGAGGCCATACAGCGCCACGTCATCGTCGGGGTTCGCAAGCACTTCAGAAGCCCGATGAGAGTCCGAATCTCCGGTGTATCCCAGAACCCTGTGCCAGAGGCGACAGTGTAGGGTATGTCCCAGACGTCGAACGCACGCTCGAACTGTGGGAGTCGCGTCCGCGCACGGAAGAGGATCGTCACGTCCTCTGGACGCGCTTTGCGGATTTCCTCGGTCTCCGTGTCGTACACCTCCGGAGGGTCTGCGAATAGCCGTGTCAATCGCGCGGCCAGTGCGTGCGCCTCGCGGTCGGCTGCATCGCCGAAGATAGGTGTATTCGCAAGAAAGCCCGTCTCGTGAAGTTCCTGCTCGTCCTCATTAGGGACGAGGAGGTACTCGACCGAACCCGACACCTCCGTTCCTGCCGTACGTTCCCCGTTGAGGGACTGTGATGTAGCTTCGAACGGTTCCCGTTGCTCATCGAACGGCCTGAACACGCGCTCGAACAGTTCGTTGTCGAACTCCCGCGGCGCTGTGACGGTACGAAAATTACCCGTTAGTTCGACTTCTGCTGGGTCTGTCTCGTACTCATCGTCCCGCTCGGCCACTGTGTCGCCGTTCGCTGCTTTGAGGTCCTCTCGCGCCGTGCCGAAGGTGGTAACGTCAGCACCGCGGAAGCGGTAGATACTCTGTTTTTCGTCACCGACGAGGAAGAGATTCGCGTCGAATGTATCGGTGTTGGGGGGTGTCGTTGGGTCGTCGGCTCCGGCGAGAAGGCGAACAAGCGCCCACTGGGACGGGTCAGTGTCCTGCATCTCATCGATCATCACGTACTCGAACTTCGATTGGACGGCCTCTCGGAAGTCGTCGTTCGCTGTCAGTAGAGTGATGGTATCCTCGATTAGGTCGTCGAAATCGACTGCGTTCTGGTTTTCCTTCCGGTCACTGTATCGTTCGGCGACTGTCTCGAATACTCGCGCGAGGGCCGGAGCGTACCGACTGCCGTTGTAATCTGCTCCCAGCCCCCCGACGAACGGGCGCTTTTCGGGATTGAGTACATCAATCAGTGTGTCAGCCGCGTCTTTCAATCGCGCCCAGCTCTCGCCGTGCGCTTCCCACCTCTTTTTCGCACCCTTGTATCGATACTCCTGGCTGTATACTGTTCTGCTACCAGTCGTCACTCGGTCACACAGACGGTCGAGCGCCATCTGCCAGTCGCGTCCTTCGGCGCTCCCGTCGGCAACACCGGTCTCCGACAGCACGCCGTCAACCGTGCGAATGAAGTCCGCTCCGTCATCGTCGTCGGGATCGATTCCGAGGGCCTGGGGATCGATGTCCGAAATCGTATCGAGCGCCTGCTGAACCCGGCCGTCCGTCAGGAGTTCGCGGGCCGTCTCAATGTCGACGGGGTAGACCGACCGCCAGACCGCATCTAAGTACTCATCAGGATCGGCCTCACCCCACCGACGGGCCCAATCTGTACTCATCGGCCGACTCTCCAGCAGTCCGACGAGAACTGTCTCAAGGCCGGAGCGGCTCCATAGTCGGGTGAGTAGCCGGAGGTCCTCACTGCGCTCGTGACCGTCGGCCAGCATCGAGTCGATACTCTCCCGAACCACATCGCGGGCGAGCATACCTGCCTCCGCCTCGTCGAGTGTCTCTGCGTCCGGGTGGACACCCGCCTCGACCGCGAGTTCCGAACGGAGACGCGCACATGCCTCGTGAATCGTATGGACGTAACTATCCTCGACCCCGTCCGCGATGGTCCGCCACCGCTCGTAGTCCGGGGCGTCGTCGCCTCTGACGTCTTCCTTGCCGCAGTCGCTCGTCACCGCCTCGCTCAGTCGCTCGGCAACGGTCTCGCGGACACGTTCACGGATTTCGGCTGCCGCGTCGGTCGTGAACGTGATCGTCAGGATCTGAGACGGGTCCGTGCCGCTTTCCAAGAGTTTCACGTACCGATGGGTCAGCGTCGTGGTCTTCCCAGTTCCCGCCCCGGCCGTAACAGCGACGTGATCCTGAGATTCGAGCGCAACCTGTTGATTGTCGGTGAGCTCGAACTCGTCGTCAGCATCGTTTGCGTCGTCTGCCGTCATCTTCTCTGGACCCTCGCGGTCGTTCACGCCTCGTCACCCCCGAGGTCGTCGTAGAAGCTGTCAGACCGAGCCCGCTGTGGGACGTAACTCCCCTCGTCGTCTACGCCCGCGACGCGCTCGCGGCGACGATGATGGCGAACACCGCACATGTCTCGGAACTGGCAGTGTTTGCACTTTGCTTCGTCCGCTTCCAGTGTCGTGGTGTGGAACCCACCGTTACCGATGCTATCGCTGATGTCCGCGATACGCTCGGGGATGTCCCTATTGAGGAAGCGGTCGAAGTCATCGCGGTCGCCGTCTTTCCGCCAAATCGTCTTCTGAAGGCTCCGCTTCCGAGTCACCTCTGCTGGCGGCTCGACTGTGTAGAACCCTCCGTCGACATATCGTAAGTCCTCGCCGTATTGTTTCTGTAGCTCCCGTTGCGCTGCGATAGTGTACACCGGCAATTGGAACTCGACTCCGTCGAACGTGAGTTTCGTCGTCGGGTCGCTGGTTTTGTAATCGTGAACTATGCCAGCGACGCCATCGTCGTCCTCGACCGTAACACGATCAATGCGGCCATGAATCGCTACTTCTCTCCCGTCTGGCACTGTGACACGGATTTCATCGCCGCTCGCGCCGAAGTCAAGAGGTTCCTCAACCGCGAGGACGGCGTCATCAGCGCCCAATTCGTATTCGAGAAAACGGATAAACAGCCCGCGGTCTTGACCTCTGTGTGGGTGATCGCTACCGTAGTGGTCGTTCTTAGATGGGGTTGATAACCCGGCGAGCAACTGTTCGAGCCACCGGTCGCCGAATGCACCGTCCGTTGGTGCGTTGAGGGCGTCCAGTTCCGTACGGACGCTCGTTAACAGTCGCTCCTCCAGATCCGCACGCTCGTAGTCGGCGAGATCGACAGGGCCATTCGTATCCGAGAGCAGGTCCGCATAGAACGATTCGAGGCTGTCGTGGACGAGCGACCCGCGATCAAGTGGCGTTGGTTCTAGGGGGAATTCTTCCGGCTCCTCGAATCCCAGGACGCGTTCGGCGTAGTAACGGAACCCGCATCGCGCGTAGTCACGCAACTGCGTCGGACTGAGAGCCTCCGTCTCGTGGAGTTCGGCAACCGTCTCCGGCTCTAATTGGGCGTCGTGAGAAGTCAATTTCGTCTTCGCGCGATTCTCCACACACTCGACTCCTCGTCGAACCGTCTCGGCAGTCCGCAAGAGGATCATCTGCTCGTCGACAGCTTGAGACAGTGCGGTTTCCCGTTCCCGATTGTTGAGTCCGGCGAGTTCGCGTTGGAGGTCCCCAGCACTGGCGACACCTCGGTCGACTGTCTCTGCTTCTAGTCCTGTGACGCGAGCAAATTCGCTTAGTACCGGCGACGGAAGGCGCTCGTCGCCGTCGGCTCCCGTCTCCGGTGTGGTGACGTGGACTGTCTCGGCCGCACCAACGAGTACTGCAAACTGGTAACGGGCGCGCCCTCCTATCGACTGTGTCCACGTCCGGGAGTGTCTCGAAAATCCGTTCGAAGAACTCCGGTCGGGTCCGATTTGGCGGGAACGCGACCCGAGTGAGACCGACGAGGTGGAGATGATCGTACGACAGACCGAGAGCGTCCTGTGGACCGACGACCCTTACGACGCCCTTCTGGTCGCGTGTCCGCTGTGCGACGCGTTGCCCTTCTAACGAGTCGGCCACGTACCGCACCGGATCAACCGACGTTCCATCTCCGAACCCACGTTCTCCAGCGGAAAATTCTACCGTCTCGACGGCGTCAATGACGCGTTCAACCGTCTCTGCGCGGTCAATTCGATTCCCTCACCGCTATCCGCGAGTTGTTCCGCGTTCGATTCTAATTCGACCGCGTCGAAGAGCTCGCGGAGAGCATCGATAGTTTTCTCTCGTGACGCAGACGAAACCGTCTCAATATCCTCGCGGAAGTGGTCTATAGCCGTTGTGGGGTCGTCGTCTAGTTCCTGCTGAAGCCTATCGAGGTCTGTCGTCGGGAGCCGGTCGATCAGGCTCAGAATCGTGGTCGTGTTAACAGTTTCACTGTCGTCGCCGAGTGTCACTGCGGGACTGCTCGACAGTACCGCCACGTCCTGTTGTGTCGGGTCTGAGAGGCAGCAGTCAACGAGCGTCAGCGCTGCTCGCCCGACTTGCGTCTGCTGTATCGGTGGCCGGCCCACGTTGGCGACATGGACACCCACTTCGTCAAAGGTTTCAGCGAGTTGGTCGCGGTACGACAGCAATTCGGGGACGACGACAAGCACGTCCTCAGGGTCTGCGCCGTCGGCAAGTTGCCGCCGGACGCGCCGAGCTACCTGACGGGCTTCACGGATCGGTGTTGGGCTGGTACGCCAGTGTAACCCCGAAGGCGGTGTGTCATTCTCGCCGGCTGCCGGTGTTCGAGTGAAGATCTGCCCGGCGGCGACGGCGAGTTCGCTTCCGTGACCGTCCCCCCCTGATTCCGCAGAGACGTGCACGCATTGATCGGCCAATGAACGGTATGTTTCAACCGCATCGGAAGTGTATGCGTTTGCTCCAATCAGACTCTCAGAGGGCGGGTCATCGGTTTCAGGTGTCGCCGTTAGTGGAAGCGCTATCAAGACCTCGGTGCTCTCAGCGAGTCGCTGAAGAAGTGCGGTTTCGTTTTGTGAAAGGGTAGTGTAGTTAGAGACGACAATAACCTCGGCCTCAACGAGTTTCTCGACTTCGGTCTCGGATGACAGAACGGCCTGATATGCGTCCGATATAGTGTACGATTCGCTAGCGCACGCAGTCCGTAGTGTAGCGAAGGATTCAGCAGTTCGGCCGACTACACTCGCCGTCCGGTCACTGAGGTGGTCGTCTACAAATGACCAGATCTCCGCGGTATCATCATAACCTGCCCCCGCGAGTTCCGACAGAAGCTCACGGACGTCTCGGTTGTAAGCCTGTGCTTCGGCAAAGTGAGCCTCGTCAGTGACTTCCCGCAGTGCTCGGCCGATTAATTGTCGCCGCAGAGTGGTGTTGAGACGCGTCCCTGGCCCGCCGAGTCTCTCGTAATACTCACACACCAAATCGTCGAAGTCGGTTACACGGAGTCGTAACGGATCATTCACCGCTGCCCACTCATCGGCGATAGCGGGCTGTCTGTAGTCGTTCGCTTCGAGAAATACCACCGATTCCGGCTGATTGCCTGCGACGGTGCCTGCCCGCTTGAACACCGCCTCTTGGAGGGGTTCGAATGCACTACCGCTGAGAAACGTAACTGTCACGCATTCTTTGTTTTTCGGCAGGTTTATAATTCTACCTAAGACTCAGGTGGGCAGAAGAGCCTATAAACCATTACCGCAATGATAGTTGTGTATGACATTTAATTGCTGGATTGGTAAACTAATTATGTAGAAAAGACTAACACTTTAATACGGACGCCTTTTCTGCCTAAACATGTCCTCGCTCCCGGGTTCACTTTCGCCAGAAGACGAGACGTTGGTCCAAGACCTTCTTGCGGCCCACGGCTTCGACTCGCTCACCGAAACCCAACACCAAGCCTTCGAGGCGCGAATTCTCGACGGCGGCAACCACCTACTCGTCGCGGAAACCGGTAACGGAAAGACACTCTGTGCGGAGGCCGTTACGAAACAGATGCTCGACGCGGGTGGGCGTGTCGCGTATCTTGTACCGAGCAAGCAACTGGTGAAAGCAAAAGAAGAGGAACTGAACACATGGGCAGACGAGGAGTATGATGTACAGCAGGGCGGCTACCGGCATGCTGACGTTCCGGTCGCAACCTTCGACAGTTTCTATCAGGCTATGCTCCGGGATACGGGCGGCGTTCGGTCGCTCGACCTCGTAGTCCTTGACGACTTCCACATTATCTACGGCGAGCGTCGTGGCCGGGGACTTGAGAAAGCCATCGCGGCGGTCCTCGACAACAACGTCAACATCTTCGCCATGTCTGCGACGGTCGGCAACCCGAAAGAGCTAGCCGACTGGATGAACGCGAATCTCGTCGTCAGCGACGAGGAGCGAAGCATCGAGATCGAAGAACACCCGGTAATGGTAGAGGATCAGACGGATAAGAAAACCCAAATCGTGGACCACCTGCGCGGAAATCCCGGCAAGTCGCCGTACCTCGTATTCAACGGGTCGAAGCCAAAGACCGAAGCCCGAGCCGAGGGGCTGGCCGAGACGAATGCATTCGCCGACCGGAGTAGCCGGAACTTCCACTCCGAGCTTCGGTCCCGACTCGACGGGATGGAACCAACGAGAAAACTTCACGACCTTGCGACGCTCATGTCGAAGGGCGTCGCCTACCACCACGCGAGTCTTCCGTCTTCGATTCGGAATTGGATCGAAGAGTGCTACGAGGAAGGCGACCTCGCCGCGTTGTTCTGCACTCCGACGCTGGCCTACGGATTCGACGCCCCGGTCCAATCGGTCGTCGTTAGTGACCTGAAGCGATGGACCGGCGGAGGCATGGAGTACATCCACACCTACGAGTACATCCAATGGATTGGCCGTGTTGCACGGCCTGGCAAAGGATTCGAGAAGGGCTACGCGTACCCTTTCTATTCGGATTTCGATGCTGCGAGCGAACAGTTCTTCAACGACCCTGACCTCGAACCGGTCACGTCGCACGTCGATTCGGGCGACGGTCTCCGCTGGCTCATACTCGAACTGGTCGAGATGGGCTGGGACACGCCCGAAGAGATAGAAGACTTCCTGACCGAGACGCTATTCTGGCATCAGCTCTCCGGCGACCGTGCGTGGGACGACGGAACGGTCGATAAGCGGACGCGAATGCGTCAAAAGCTTCGGGAGGCGGCCGACTGGTTACAGAAGTTCGGCTTCCTCCGGGAGAAAGAGACCGAACAGCGATTCGAGAACACGCGGCAGGGAAGCGCCGCCGTGGAATTTAACTTCAACGTTTTCGGCGGGTACTCGCTACGGAGCGTCCACGACCTTTGTGCCGACCTCGAATCCAAGGACACGTTCACCGCTCAGAATTTGCTCTATCAGCTCGCCGTGTTCACGGACGCCTACCTCTCGCACGACGGCTTCTCGACGGACTTCGAAGACAAACTCCTCAACGCCGAGTACCTGCCGGATGAAGACCCTGCCATCGTCACCGGTATCCTCGGCTGGTATTGGAGTCAGGGGATTCCCGCGACCGAAATCGAGGACCGGACGAATGTAGACCCGACGTCGATCCGCATGACGGCACGGAACCTCTCACGGACGCTCGATGCGGCGACACCTCTGTTCGACGCGATTCAGGCCGAGAAACCCGACTGGTACGACGACTTCGTGACGAGCATCGAGAAGGGCGTTCCGCGAGAAGACCTACCCGTCGCCCGCCACGTCCACGGTGTCGGACGCGTGACGATCTCGAACCTCCGCGACTACCTGACCGAGATGGACACCGGCGATACCCGATTCGACTTCCAGACCGAGACATTAGCTGGCGGTCTCGGCGAAGCCTACGAACAGGTCAAACGCGAAGACCAGCGAAGCGTTCCTTCAGAACGTGGACCGGATCGGCCAGACGCGGGCGAAGCGATTAACGGCATTCGCTGAACGTCAGGACGGCGACCGTGATGTCGAACCGCTGTTTGGCGCGAATGCTGTGGAGAGCGAAAGCGGCGGGACCACCTCGTTCAGTCGGAACTCTAGCCTGGACGAGTTCATGTGATTAGGCCAGACAGTCAGCTATTACTACCCTCCGCCTGATTGCGGAGCTATGACCCTTTGCACCGTCACCGTCTGTCCTGACTGCAAGTACGTCTTCATCGTCAAGAAGACGCCCGAAACGACTACGTCGGCCGCTGTCGAAGCCGCCACACCTTCACAAAATTGAAACACTACTGTCAGAGCGAGGACGCCGAGGCTACCCGGAAGGTGCGAGCGAAGGTCCAAACGAGCGTCCAAGACCTCGATGACTACTCGCCGAACGCGTCCGCAAGTAACTCCCGCATTGCAGGCCGCCGAGCCTCTCGACGTTTCTCCTCGGAGAGATAGTTCTGATGCACCACGTCTGCGGATGAACTCCCCTGCTCGTCAGCGATAATATCAAGGCGGTCGAGCACGTCTGCAAGTGCGTCCTGATACTGGCTATACCAGAACCGACGGGCCATGTGGGGCTTCGGGAGGCCACCGTCGACACGGACATCAGCCTGTTCGGCGAGTCGGTGGAATCGATTCCGGACAGTATCTGAGTCAATGTGGCCAGCCTCGGCCTGTGTCGAGGGGAATAGGTAGCCATTCCACTCGTCGTAGTCATCGAGTTCGCGCTGGCGCTCCCGGTAGGCGTCCAAGCCGTAGAGGAGGCTGACCGTACTCGGGCCGTTCTTCCGCTCCTTGAACTCAAGGTGTGGATCATCGGAGTCGACACCGACGAACTGGTTGACGTGAAGTCGAGCGACCTCGCCCGACCGTAACCCCCACGCGGCGAGTGCAACGAGCAGGAGGCGATCTGCGGGTGTGTTGGCCTCGTTATTGAGTGCGCGGACGTCCGAAGGCGCGTGCCTTATTGTCGGGTTCTGTGCGCTCCAGCCGAAGTCGGTCGTCACGCCATCCAAGGGATTGTAGGCGGCCGCGCCGTGCCGGTCGAGTCGGTCATACCAGCCCTGACCGTCCCGACGTAGGTGAATTTCGTACCGTCGGTCGCAAGTTCGTCGTCGAGGACCTCCACAACTTGATAGGCGCGTTCAGTCTCTGCGGCCTGCTCTGACGGTTCAGAAAGCGGCGCGAGCAGGTCCGATGTCTCGTGGAGGTCCTCGTAGATTTGTGCATAGGTTGCTAGATGGGTGCGTTTCGAGGCGAGCGTGGAGTCGGCAAGCTTCCGGCGGCGGTCGAGTGCGCGGAGGTAGGCTTGAACTCGTCGATGGTCTCGGTGGACGATATCTGCCAAGCGTAGTCATCCGGTGATTTACTGGAAACGGTGGAGTCGTCGAGGCCGACCACGTCGGTGAGGAACTCTTTGACAGTGAGGTCGTGATGTTGCTGAAGGGTATAGCTGATACCGCTGTATCCGAGGTCGGCGAGCGTCTCGTAGGACGGTCGGGTATGGGGGTCGCGTCCATCACGGCGCAACGCAGGCGCAATTTTATCCCAATACAGCTCTTCGAGGCCGTCGAGGTCGTGGTGGCTCCAGTTTATGGTCTCGCTCATAGGGTTGGAGCCGGATTTCTGTGGGGGTTGGTGATTCTAAGGCGAGTCATTTCTGGGTGTTGGGTTTTCGTACTAGCTAGTTTATACTTTTGGTGATTGGGTTGTACATCTTCCACACTGGGCTCAAAACGAAAGCCGTTGAGTTTCTGGAAAAGCTAGTCGAAACTGCTGACGAGCGCTGAACCGAAGTGGAGCACTGAGAGAGACAACCACTACTGATTTTTGAGCAGAACAACAATAGGATAGTGACTAGTGGGAGGCATATACTAGCAAATCCTCTGTTTTTCCTTGTTCGAGGTTGTCTTCTGACCGTGCGTCTGGGCTTTCGAAAGGGCGACCTGTATGTTGAGGCCGTCCTGTGCGGTCCGGTCTGTTAATAGAATTGTATCCCTTAGTTCATGTCCGGGCAGTATTCGCTTGAGAAGTCTTCTGGATCATTTACTTCCTGTAGGTGCATTCTGAACGATTGCTCAGTATTGGAGTCTACCGTTTGATTGGGACTACGATTATTCTCAAGGTCGGCGTCAAGGAACGCACAGCCGTCCTGCTCGAAGTCGTCCGAGGGGAACTTGCGTTCAAGTTTTACATTGCCGTCTGTTGTTTGGAGACGGACGCGGTAGCGGGCCATCTTGACAGACCATCCTGCTGTGAACGATGCCGCAGATTCCGGTTCACGTCGCGGAGCAAGTGTTACGGTCTCGTTAAGAACACGATTGCCTTCGCGGAACAGTTTGACGTGAACTGAGGCCTCAGAGTCGGTCCAATTATGAAGGCGAACGCCTGTCAGAGACACGGACCGTCGGTTAGTGAACTGGCCGAGGCAACCGCTCGTTGCCATAGCGATTGTTCCGAGGAGCGCTCGTCTGGTAGGAGGATTGTTAGTCATTACTTTTGGAGGGATGATGGACAGCCATTAGTTATTGGTCTATTGCTACTTTTGGACCGTGCTTTATGATATTTTTGCTTGTAATTATTAACACAATAGAATAAACCCCGGACCGCCTGTATCAGCCATCTAATTATGACATAAATCACCATATTGTTCAAATCGTGGGTGAAACTCTACGTTCGAGAACAGTCGCAAATAAAGCCGATATGGGGTTAGCCATTAGCGGCTATATTGGCGACTTACTCGGAGCGCAGTACAAGAGTCAATCGTTAGAGTAGAATCACTCCAGTAGCTTCCCACTGATTGACATCGTACGAACTTGTGAGGCGAATTCAGCGTATCTGACCGGTTTCTTGTCGTCAAACCGATGGCCAAGTCGGCGCGGCAGGTCATCGGTCCCTGCGATTTGCTTAGGTGCCTTCCCCGGCGACTGGGTAGTCGTCACACTCACATCGGTGACGCGAATTGGTTCCCCGTTGGTAGTCTCGATGATGTCACCGGGCGCGACTTCACGACGAGTGCCGTTGTTACGCTCTACGAGGTCAGTTGACGACGTTGAGAGGGTGCTGAAGCTTCGGTCGCGTCAAGGAAGTCGATCTCCTTGTAAATCTGCGTGTAGTTCGGGTACTTGCCCCATGCCTCGTCGGTCACGTCGAGTGAGGCGCTTTCGTTACCCTCAAGGTCGAAATCCACGAAGTGGGAGCCGCACTTGCTGTAACTCGTGCCGTAGTCCCAGTCGTATGCGAGTTGACTGTCCTTGACAGTGTTGTTGTTCTCGCTATCGCCGAGCATTCCAAGGGCGATGCCAGCCGCCGCACCGGCCCAGCCGCCAAGGTAGTAGCCCATGGCCTCGGTGATGGCAGTGTTTGCGAGTTGCTGACCAAGGTCGCTCAGGGTCCCGCTGTCACTACCTGCCGCCGGAAGGCCCGCCACGTCATGCCTGTTGGCGGGGTCAAGGGCGTCGTTGCTCCCGTCCTTGTTGTCGATGGTGGCCTTGTGTTCGCTGATGCCAGCATCGTGGCTCCACGAGTCGCAGCTAAAGCCTCCGTTATAGTACTCAGCATGACCACCGAGTTGGAAGAAGTGGGTCCACTCGCCAGCGCTGTCTTCGGCGCTCCCGAGATACTGCGTGGATGCAGCGTGAACCGTCTTCTGTCCTCGAAGGATGTTATCGTCGCAGTTCGCCGTCTCGACTTTGTCATCGCCTTTCTCCCACACGTAATCGGTAGTGCCGGTCGGTAGGATTATCCTCACCGCAGGCACCGGCGGCAGCTACCGTACTAGTGGTGGCACCGAATCCGGTAGCGCCGAGTGTCGATAGTAAGGCCGACTTCCGGAGGACACTTCGGCGAGAGGTCGTGTCACATCGAGCATTGTCAGTACTCGATTCAGTACGTCGTTCCAGGGTGTCTTCCATTTTTCTACCTCCGGTTTAATTTAGATACTAACATATTATATTATTAATCTTTGCAAGAATAGTTAAGAAATAGGTAGAGATGGAAATGACTGGTGAAGACGATATCCACAACCCAACACGCAAAGACCGCAACATCAGTCAGAACATGTGCCGGTAGGCATCTCTTCCAAGCATATTCAAGATATAAAAATAAGCTGTCTGGGCGAACTGGCTAAAACGCATGTCAGACAGCAATGACAACTCAAAGATGACGCGACGAAAGTTGGTTCAAGACGGTGTCGCCGTTACCATTACGGCGGGATTCCTTGGCGCTGGCGCGCTGCTGCGAGCGAACCCGAGACAAAAAGCAACAATGATAGTGAGTCAACTATCGAAGTGGGCATCGTCACAGATGTGGCCGCGCCTGAAGTGGAAGGGTTGACAGTTAACGACACGGCGGTGTCAACGAGTGGGACTACTGATACTATTGGGTACTACGTTCAGTCAAAAGACAGCCTCGGAACCATCAACTGGAAGTGGATGAACTATACGTCATGGGAGTACACGGGCGACGAGCTTCTGTGGGCTAACTCTGTTGGCGAAAACAAAAAAGTCAACAAGCTCTGGTCGTTCGTCGGTCAGGAGAAGGAAGAGTTGGAGTACCGAGACAACAACGACGGTAAGCGTGTTTCAGCGTTGACTACGCAAGTCGGTGAATACGACCATCCCACCGATCATGCTCTTCCATGGGTACGAGTGTCGGTCAACGGTGCGGGCGATCACGGTATGGACGCGTACGGGTCAAGCTACTACGACGATACGGTGTAGGATTGTATCCCTACTCCGGTTTTTCTACTAACCAACCCGCGATAAAAATATAATTTAGATTACGTTAGAAAGGTTAATTACATGGCATGAATGTTGTATCATCATGGGACTTCCCTCCGAGCAACTCAAGTTACTTGTTCAACGTAGAGACCTTTTGATTGATATCGCCGACGGTGTAACCGACCGTCGAAAACTCGCCTCTCGGTCGGGATATTCTCAATCAACAGTCTACCGAGCACTGAAGAACCTCGCTGATGCCGACCTGCTAAACGAACACTATGGCCACTACGAACTGACAGATATAGGAGATCAACTGTTTGGCCATGTGCAAGAATTATATGCCGAGGCAAACGTTCTCAACGAATTTGACGGTCTGACAAAGGGTCCGGAATTAAGCGTCATCAAACCCTGCGTGTTCAAGGATGCAACTGTTGTGACGACAGAACGCCATTCTCCCAATAAACCGCTTGAACCAGTCTGTCAGTTGCTGACCGCAACTCAAAGATAGTCGCGTTCACTCCTGTTCTTTTTTCAAATCTCATGACTAACTTTAATGGTAAAAGCCCCGACACAACAGTAGAACTTATTGTTGAGGCTGCTTCACTTCAGAAGCAAGCTAACTCGCGGTATGACCAACCAGAGATTGAGAACGTACTATCGACCGATTACGTCGGCATCGTTGAAGACAGACTTCCTTTTGGACTATTCGTCTCTACGACTCCGAAGGTCGAACTCTGTATTGTAATCCTAAATGATGGGGTCCCATGCATTTCACTCCACAACACTACCGACGAGTCGTATCAATGGGCACTGGACCTATATAACAGATATCGACAGGAGAGCCATCCGCTAGAGCAGTGGCAGAGTAATTCCACATCTCCGAACAAAATGCAGTAATTAGTTCGACAGTCGTGGCTGATGACGACAGACAAATTTGGGACGGGTTTCGAGTCACTCGCCGCATTTATTCCGACGAGGACGACTTCTCGGTCCGCGATTTCGGCTAAGCCGTTATCGACACGATGGGGGTCGGCTACTGAGCGACAGTGACGCTCTCAAAAAAGCTCGACCTCTCCATCGACATCAAAGAGGAGGAACCGACCGCGAGCGGCCGCGCGTTCCAGTAGTCAAGAATTGATTTCTCGACTCTCTTTCTGGTAGAATGAGTGTCTATCGAGAGGCTAGCCTTCTGAAAAGCGGTACCGGAAAGCACGCTCGCGGGGTGGATGTCGAAGCCGACCCACTGCATCTCTGCCATAACACTCCTTAATAGTAAATTTTTGTGGTAAATGGCTGAGTGACGAGATAACCGCCGAAGTGTTCTATCGGTCGGCGTTCCCGAACGCCTCGGCCAACTTCTCCCGCATCGCGTCTTGACGTGCCTGCCGGACCTCTTCGTCCGAGAGATAATTCTGTGCGATGACCTCTGCTGAGGCGCTCCCTTGATCCTCGGCGATTCCTTCGAGTCGGTCGAGCAAGCCCGCAGTCGCCTGCTGGTAGGCCGTGTACCAGAACCGACGTGCCATGTGGGGCTTCGGGCGCTCGCCGAGAACCTGTACGTCTGCCTCGTCGGCAAGCGTCCGAAAACGCGACCGTATCGTGTCACCGACGATGTGGCCGGACTCGGACTGCGGGGAGGGGAAGAGATACCCGTTCCACGTCTCGTCTTCGGCGAGGTCGTTCCAGCGGTCTTTCAACACGTCGAGGCCGTACAGCAGACTGACCGAACTCGGTCCGTTCTTCCGTTTTTCGAAATCGAGGTGCGGGTCGTCGCTGTTTGACCCGACGAATTGGCGCTGATGGAGACGGGCGACCTCTCCCGACCGGAGGCCCCATCCGGCGAGGGCGACGACGAGCAGTCGGTCTTCGAGCGAGTCTGCGGCGTCGTAGAGCGCGCGTACGTCGCTCGCGTCCAGCGGGTGATTGTCGGGGTTGTTGCGTTCCCACCCGAATTCGGTCGTCGCGTGTTCGAGCGGGTTGAACTCCGCGCGGCCGTGCCGGACAAGGCGGTGGTACCAACTTGCGACCGTCGCGGTGTACTCGATTTTCGAGGCGTCGGTCGAACGCTCGGCGTTGAACACGTCGAGAACCTCGTAGGCGCGGTCGATCTCCTCGCCGCGCTGGTCGTGGGCGTCGAGCGGTCCGAGGAGGTCGTCGGTTCCGTGTAGGTCGCGGTAGGTTTCGGCGTAGGCCGACAGGTGGGTGCGCTTCTGAAGCAAGCGTCGAGTCGGCGAGGTTGCGACGACGGTTGAGCGACCGGAGGTACGATTCGAACGCGCTCTGGGTGCGTTCGGTCTCGATGTTCCAGTCGTAGCCCTCGGTGCTGTCGTCCTCGTCTTTGAGGCCGACGGTCTCGGAGAGGAACTGTTTGGGCGTCAAATCGTGGTGTTCGCGGAGAGTGTAGGCGAGGCCGCTGTAGCCGTGGTCAGCGAGCGTCTCGTATGACGGTCGGGTGTGGGGTCGCGTCCGTCACGACGCAACGCGGGCGCGATTTCATCCCAGTATAGCTCTTCGAGGCCGTTGAGGTCGTGGTGGCTCCAGTTGATGGTCTCGCTCATGGGGGTGTAGCTGGATTTCTGCGGGGTTGGTGATTCTAAGGCGAGTCATTTCTGGGTGCTGGGTTTTCGTACTAGCTAGTTTATATTTTTGGTGATTCGGTTGTACAGGTCTACACAACCGAACTAAGTACTATAACCAGCAAAACCATGGCAAAACATCGTAAACCAAAGAACGATATACAGACTTTGGGGCTCTCAAAGATGGAATAGCACTCGAAAAGTTGCCTGACGAACCTGGGATAAGAGACGTCCAGCAGTTCTGGAGTCCAACCGACCGGCGTCAGCTCAAACCATCGGGTGACGGCATCTTCTCTGAGTTCAAGGGTCAGACTATCTGGCTTGATACCTGTGAAAACCAGCCTGAAGTCCGTATGAGGTTGGTCAAGTCGAGTAAGCCCTAGCCATTTAATTCGATATAGGACGAATGACCTCAACCTGTATTAAGATAGAGTGTGAACCGTAGAGTATGACCACCGATGAATCGAATTCCGACAAAGGACTCATGGAACGCCAGACAACCGGTGAGGATCGAGTACGGATGGTCGCGCGTCAGTTGTCAGAGCCACGGACCGCAAACTGGATCGCCTCCGAA